>NZ_JAQMUA010000382.1:0-24031 GCF_028330895.1 Kamptonema animale CS-326
AATTAAATCTCACAATTTTTAATTTTGCATTTTTTTTTAATTTTGCATTTTTAATTTTTAATTGATTAAGTTGCTCCCTCTCCCTTTCCCTAGCCCTGAGCATCGTAGCCCCTAGTCCCTTCTTCCAAAGTGCCAGAACAACTTCCTAACAATTCCGAACTCGAACCCCTAACACGCACTCAAATTCTAGTAGCAATGGGAGTGACAGCCGTGATTTTGCTGGCCATTGCCAAATTGTGGCTGCAATTTGGCTCTGTTTCCCTGTTACCTGTCAAATTAACACTCTTAGCCTTAATTTGGGGGGTAGCGATCGGCATAGCAATTACAGTTGCGAGTACAATCATCTACCGCTTATGGCCAGCTTATCGCCGTAGTGCTGACATTTACTTAGAATTAGTGCTTAAACCCCTATTTTGGCCAGACTTAATTTGGCTGGGACTTCTGCCAGGAATGAGCGAAGAATTACTATTTCGAGGTGTAATGTTATCTGCCTTTGGGTTTAATATTACTGCCTTAGTATTATCTAGTTTTTGCTTTGGCATTTTGCACTTGGGAGGGTGGCAACAATGGCCCTATGCAGTTTGGGCAACGGCAGTAGGATTTTTACTGGGGTATAGCGCCTTAGAAACGGGCAATTTATTAGTGCCAATTGTAGCTCATATCTGCACAAATTTAATTTCTAGCTGCATTTGGAAACTCGAAAGTAAAGGATTCAAGTAATAGTTCTAATTCTGACTACTAACTCCTGCCTTTTAGTCGGCTGACAGCTTCGATCCGATGCAGCTACTACCGAGAGAATTTCAGCAACTTTTCCTGTACAGTAAGAACATCAGAGAAATTATTAAATTTCGGTTAAAGGTTGGGGTAATGCGAAATCGGCAGGAGCGGTTACTCTCTAATTTAGATAAAAATAAAAAAGTTAGCGATCGCTCTTCAGTTTCAGAGGCGCTACGGCTGCGCGATCGCGCTATAGCCGCCTCTAACAACGGCATCGTTATTACTGATGCCCGACTGCCAGATTGTCCCATTATCTACTGCAATCCTGCCTTTGAAAGGATCACGGGCTATTCCCAAGCAGAAATAGAGGGTAAAAATTGCCGCTTTTTGCAAGGGCCAGACACCGATCCTGCGGCCCTAGAAGAACTCCGCAACGCTTTGCGGGAAGAGCGTGCTTGCGAAGTAGTCTTAAAAAATTATCGCAAAGACGGAACCCATTTCTGGAACAAACTGGCGATTTCTCCCGTGCGGGACGAAAAAGGCAAATTAACTCACTTCATCGGCGTACAATCCGATATTTCCTACCGCATAGAAGCGCAGGAATCACTACATCAAGCCACAGCTCAATTGCAAACAATTTTAGAGGCAGTACCGGGAACAGTTTCTTGGATTAGTTCAGATTTACGCTACTTAGGAGTTAACCACCATTTGGCCAGACTTCACGGCTTGTCTCCAGAGGCATTTGCTGGCAAAGACATCGGATTTCTGGGTTCAAGCTCTGAATTTTGCCAATTTGTACGCTCCTTTTTTGCTAGTCCCAAGACGGAAGCAATACAAGAAATGACCGCAACGCTGCCAACAGCAAATGGGCCGAGTCTGCGGCACTATCTGATTGTGGCTCAAAAGTACAATGAGGGTAAAGCAGCTTTCACTATTGGGATTGATATCACTGAGCGCAAGCTAGCAGAAGAAGCACTGGTGCTTACGCGCAAAGCTGTAGAAAGTTCTAGCGACGCGGTGGGAATGGCTGATGCTACAGGCACTCACATCTATCAAAATCAGGCCTTCTCCGAGCTATTTGAATACGAAACTGTGGAAGAATTCAACGCCTCTGGCGGCATACCGATCGTGTTCGCAGATCCCGCCGTTGCTGACGATGTTCTCAAAACGATTATGAGCGGTAATTCTTGGCGTGGCGAAGTCACTAAGCGCACTCGCAGCGGTCAAACCATTCAAGTTTTAATGCGTGCGGATGCGATTAAGGATGCTGCTGGCAAAATTGTGGGACTGATCGGCATCTCAACGAACATTACCGATCGCAAACGCACAGAACAAGAACTCCGCCAAAGCGAACAAAGATTCAGATCGCTGATTGAAAATGCTACAGATATCATCTTGATTGTGGACGCAGACGGGATCTGCCGCTATGTCTCACCTTCCCAAGAGCGGATTTTAGGCTACTCCAGAGAAGAAGTGCTGGGGGAATCTATATTTAATTGGGTTCACCCCGATGAATTACACCTAGTACACCGAGTGCTAGATGGGGTAATTAAACACCCCGGCGTAGGTTTGGGTTTGGCGGAATACCGCGTGCGGCACAAAAATGGGAAGGAGTGCGTGTTGGAGGCGGTGGCGACGAATCTGCTCGAAGAACCTGCTGTACAAGGAATTGTGGTCAATTGCCACGATGTGACTGAACGCAAGGCGGCTGAAGACCAATTACTTCATGATGCTTTGCACGATGCTTTGACAGAATTGCCAAATCGAGCCTTGTTGATGGATCGTCTCGGACAAGCTTTGGCTCGCGCCAGACGTAATCCCAATTATCGCTTTGGTGTCATATTTTTGGATTTGGATCGGTTTAAGGTGATTAATGATAGTCAAGGACATCAGGCTGGCGATCGCCTACTCTACACGATCGCCCGACGATTGATGAGCTGTCTGCGCTCTGGCGATACTGTAGCGCGTCTGGGAGGGGACGAATTCATCATCCTGCTAGAAGAAATCGAAGATGTCAGCGTGGCGATCGCCACAGCCAACCGCATACAGCAGGCCCTCGAACAACCCCTGCACCTAGAAGGCCATAAAGTTACTGTCACTGCTAGCATGGGCATTGCCCTCAGTACCCCTGAGTATCAGTGGCCAGGGGACATCCTGCGAGACGCAGACATTGCTATGTATCGGGCGAAAGCTCTCGGTAAAGCTCGCTATCAGGTGTTCGCGGCTGCGATGCACACCCACGCTGTGGCGCTGATGCAGTTAGAGAGCGACTTACGCCGAGCGGTAGAGCTTACTTGCGGGAAAGAAGGGGCTGAAGAAGGGGCTAGGGGACAGGGGCTAGAGGCTAGGGAAAGAGAAGAAGAGACTGGGGACTGGGGACTAGAGACTAGGGAAAGAGAAGAAGAAAATTCTTCCCTAGCCCCTAGTCCCTCTACCCTCACCCCTTCTTCCCCCTTTGTCCTTTACTATCAGCCGATCGTTTCCCTCAGTCGTGGTATCGTAGTCGGGTTTGAGGCTCTAGTACGCTGGTTGCATCCAGAACGGGGTTTGGTAACACCCGCAGAGTTTATCCCTGTAGCAGAAGAAACTGGATTGATCGTACCGTTAGGCCAGTGGGTACTACGGGAAGCTTGCAGTCAGATGGTTAAATGGCAAAAGAGCTTGAAGTCTCACACCCCAGGCGAGTTCGACTTCAATTGTAGAGGTGTAAGTTTGAACTCGAATCCTGAATTGTGGGCACAGCAGTTCCAACTTGGAGATATAGATTCTAGTTCAAAATTAGATAACACTTTATTTGGTTGTGACTTGGAAGTGGCGGTAGACGACAACCAGTCACTTCGGTATCCCCCACTCATAAATAAGGCAGTGGAGGAGCCAAATTTGCCAATTCCCAGTTGTGAATTACCCATTTCTAATTACCAATTACCTCTTCCTAATTCTCAACTGACCATAGCTGTTAACCTTTCGGGGAGGCAATTTGCTCAGCCTGACTTAATAGAGCAAATTAAACAAGTGCTAGAGGAAACAGGTTTAGACGGTCAGTATTTAAAGTTAGAAATTACGGAAAGCGTGGTGATGGAAGATGGAGAATCAGCCGTTACGATGCTCTCGCAATTGAGAGATTTAGGGATTCATTTATGTATTGATGACTTTGGGACGGGCTATTCTTCTCTCTCGTACCTGCACCGTTTCCCAATTAATACTTTGAAAATCGATCGGTCTTTTGTTAGTAGGATGGGTGTAGATGGGGATAATTCTGAGATCGTGCGTGCGATCGTCATGTTAGCTCACAGTTTAGGTATGGATGTAGTGGCGGAAGGCGTAGAAACTTCCCACCATCTCGCCCAATTGCGATCGCTTGGATGCGAATTTGGTCAAGGATATTTTTTCTCTAAACCTGTAAACAGCGAAGTGGCAACAGCTTTGCTAAGTCCTGCACTGCAATGGTAACAGGACTTACGCACAACGCAGTACTGCCGCCATCCTGGTGGTAAGAATACCGCGCCTGGAAAGCGGCCTTATCCCTATTATGTCGCTACAGGGAGATAATTTTCTGGAACTACTGGTTTTTCAGGCTGGCGAATGCAGAAGCCTAAATTATTGAGAATGGCTAAAATCCAGCGATCGCAAGGCGAAAGCGTTTTTCTGTGACTAAAGTAAGATCGTAGGGATGAGCGCTCAGCCGAACGTTAGTTGTTAGCGGTTAGCGGTAATTCCCAATCCCTAATCGCGAATTAGCAATTAGCTATTACCAATTACCCATTACCAATTATTTTCAGTAATTAAAGTCCTATTACTCCAATTCTTCAGGATTAGGTTCTAGGTGAGAAGCATCGTTGGGGCGCGGGCGGGGCAGTTCGCCTTTAATTTCACGGCTGCTGTAGGTATTTAAGGCTTCCCGGCTGGATGTATATTCTTCTAAGTAGCTGTCGTCTAGAGTGGAATTGCCAAGAGAGAGGGGATTTCTTTGGCTGGGGGAGAGGCGTTCTAATCGGCGATCGCTAGCTGCTGGTTTGCGAGTTAATGTTTTCCAAGCAACTTGAATGCCAGTAAAGACATTGCGAGTTGTAATTTGTACTTTTTGGGCTTGCTTTTTGGCACTGCCAATGCTTTGATCGACTTGCTTGACAACTTCTCCTGCACTTTGAACGCCTTCGCTAACATCCTCTGTGAGTTCGCTGATTTCCATCCCAGTTAAGCGGATGGCTTCTAGGGTGGGGGGAAATTCGCGAGAGAGGGTGTCGGCTAATTTTTCCACGCTGCGGGCGGCCCGCCCTAGTGCTTGTACGGCGGGCAGGAGAGCTATTAAGACAGCAGTAAGGCTGACTGCAACTAAGAAAATGGACAGTGCTAGCCAAAACACGGGGTCAGTCACGGGAACTCACCTACAGCAAAAGGATAGGAGGGAATTTTTGGGTGGAGATGGTGACAACGGAGAATTCGGCTGCTAAAGGAAGCGTTTGGCCGGATCGCGGGGGGGAAGGCGAGATTCGCGGTTGTTGTCAGCTTCTACTTGGGATAAGGTTTGGCGATCGCCACGAGAGGCTTCGATACCGGCGGCGATCGCTTCTTTGAGTCTTGCTAAGGTTTCTTCCCAGTTTCGCAGTGCGGATTCTGAGAGGCGATCGGCTTGGATTTGGACGCTGGTGGATAAATCTTCTGCTAACTCCGGGAGTGCATCGGCAGATTTTTTCAATAGTTGGCGTGTTTGTTTGCCCGATCGCGGAGCGATGAGTAAACCGATGGCGGTACCAATGGCGGAGCCGACTAACAGCCCACCTACAAATAATCCAGGACGTTTATTTGACATTTCTATAATTCTTACTCATATATCAATTTTAGGGGGGAAAGCCAATTCGCAACGACTTGTGAGAGGAAAAATATGCCCTGGGTGCTATTTCTTAAGATATGGTGAGATTGCCAGTGGATTTGTTGGCGGAGGGCTTAGGCGAAGATTTTAGCGCGATTTACTTGCTTTTTGACGAAGTTTACCTGAAGCGGACAGAGCGTCGCCGCCAAAGTCTACCTCCCAAAGTCAGTAATCCCAAAATTTGCTGGAGTTGTTGGATTTGTGCTTCTAGTTGTCGGTACTGCTTTCGGAGTTGGCGAGAACTCTTCTCGCCTTTGGCTAGGAAATCGGGTGTTCGGGTGAGGAAGTTATAGGTGTTCTTCTCCATTGTGGTGACTGTCCTTTCGACGCGATCGAGCACTTTTTTCATTTGCCATGCTTTCCAAGCGATGTAAAAGCAGAGGAGGGATATTAGTAGGTTGATAACTAAAACGGCCGTTAGCATTGCTCTCCTGTGGTAACTCACCTCTTTTTCAGTTTATACCAATACTTCTAATTCGCTGGGATGGGATAGGAGTTTACCGAGGCGATCGCTAAAGTACAGCACTTCATAATGTGGGGATAATTCTTGCCGTAATTGCTTCCACAAACTGATGCCTTCTGCTTCAAAAGCTTCTGATTTTTCTTGAGTTAAATCAGGAGAGTTACCTGGATCGTCCCAGTTTAATCTAGCATCATAAGCTTGAACCCAGTTATACAAGCGATTAATTGTTTCTGGATGTAGAGCAAATTGAGCAGGATCGATATCGCCTACTTCATCAGGTTCATTCCACCACAAGGGATCGCAACCATAATCTGCCATTAGTCTAATTTTTTTTGACATAAATATTTAACCTCACCAGTAATTATCTAACTTTAGTTCTTGGATTTGCACCGACAATATATCCGTTAGTTCCGACTGTGACTGATAGATATTTAGTTTCACCTTTAAAAGTAAATTGATAAATAGGTCTAGGTCTAGCGTTAGTAGTTCCTTGCTGACCGACTATTGTTCCTTCTGTTAATGCTAATAAAAGATATATTTTCTGGCACTACATTTGGAATATTTCCTGTACCTATAACCTGTGTAGCATCTAAAACTTCTATCCCTACAAATAACTCAGTTTCACCAATATTTAAAGCTATTTCCTCGGATAACTGTAAAGTACGACACTGATGCTTGCCTTCTACAAGTCTAATGTAGAGAGCCTCAACTTCTGAATCATAACTAATTTTCATAAACTTTTGTGATTTGAGTAATAGCGCGATCGCGCTTTTCTTTCAGGAAACCTCAACATTTTTTAAACCTTCAACCTTATCGCTAACTGAATTCCGCCGCTGATCCCGACGCTGCAAAAGTGCATCTATACCAGGATTAATCACTTCCTCAACCTCTCCATTATCACCATAAATTACCACCTCAAGCCATTGCGCTTTCGCTATTCCTACTGCATATTTAAGCGCAGCTTCCTGAGTGGGAAATATTCTCTCAACTGACTCAATACTTCCCTCAGTTACAACCCAACCATCTTGATGAGGTGAAACGTGGAACTTATGATTTAATTCTTTCTCAACTCGTTGTCTCAAACCCATTATAGTAATGCCAACAATAGTTTCACTATCCTCATTATAACGGGCAATTACGCTATCACTAATGTCTAAAGCTACAGCATCTCGTGGTTCTCCTAATGAAAGATAGAGAACATCAGCTTCCCGATCGTAGAAAGCTGTAATATTTGTGGAATCTTCGAGAATTTTTACTCTTGTGTCCATATTATTCGTTTATTTGATGATGGCTGTTTTCTAAGGTAAGCTGTTGTAATAAATCCATCTGAGTTACTTACTTCCAGATACACCACAACTACAAACTTCCTACTCTCAGGAATTAGGGAATAAAATCGTAGAGCTAGCAACCCACCTGTAACATCATCAATTTGAATTAGATCTGGGTTATCTAAAGTTTCTAAAACTCGCTCGTATTGATCTTTCATTTCTGGGTGTTCTTTCAATATATGCTCCCACCTTTCTTTCGTGAGGCGAATAGGAACATTATTGAATGAATAGCCAATCCAAATTATATTAACATCTTTGACCATATTATCTGATATTTGATAAATAAGCAAGGGCATCCACAACAGATGCCCTCACCAAAACTAACTACGCACCAACCGCTTCCTTCGCCGCGTACAACACCTCAGCATTAATTAGAGCAATACCGCGATCGCGCGCAAACTTCTCAGTATTCCGCTTCACCTTACCGCGCACAAAACCAGGGATTTTATTCAACTCAGCTTGTCCATCTTTCGTCCAATTCATATCAGAATCAGCCGAAATCCCCTTAGTAATCACTTCCTTAGTATCGTGGCCGCCGAAGATTTCTAGCAAGTGATCTTCCATGCCCAAAGTAAAGGAGTTATACACCAAATCCACACACTGATTAGTACCTTCATAACCCAAAAATGGCTTATAACCAATCGGGAAATTTTGAATGTGAATCGGTGCAGCAATTACCCCGCAAGGAATATCTAACCGCTTACCAACGTGCCGTTCCATTTGCGTACCGAAAATAGCAGAAGGTTCCACACGCGCGATCGCATCTCCAATCGCCCCGTGATCTTCGGAGATAATCACCTCATCGCAATACTCGCTTACCTGTTCCCGGAACCAGTCAGCATCATATTTGCAATAAGTACCCGCCCAAACCACATGAATACCCATTTCACGAGCCAGAATCTTAGTCATCGCCGCCGCGTGGGTATTATCACCAAACACCACAGCCTTTTTCCCAGTCAAATTCTGACAGTCAATCGAGCGAGAAAACCAAGCAGCTTGCGAAACAAAACGAGTTTGGCGATCGATAAACTCCTCATAATTAACATCAGCACCCTGAGCATTAAGCACTTGCTGAATCTTGCGGATACAACGAGCAGTTTCTACCACACCCATCGGCGTAATATCTACATAAGGCGTTCCAAACTCTTTCTCCAAATACATCGCTGTTGTTAGACCTAATTCGCGATAAGGAACTAGGTTAAACCAAGCACGAGGCAAATTTTTTAAATTGTGAACCGAAGCGCCTTCCGGGATAACTTCATTAACTTCTATGCCCAAATCTGTCATCAACCGCTTCAACTCGGTACAGTCATGTTGGTTGTGGAAACCCAGGGTAGAAATGCCGATGATGTTAGCAGAAGGTTTCTCTGTTTTGCCTTCTGGTAAGTTCCCTTTTTTACGAGCTTTGTTGATATAAAGCTCTACAATTTGATGGAGAGTGCGATCGGCAGCTTGCAGTTCGTTAACCCGGTAGTGGTTAACATCCGCCAGCATCACGTCGCCTTTAGCATCCAACTGAGCGCGTTGTACAAAATTTTCCAGGTCTTCTTGCAAAATGCTGGAGGTGCAAGTCGGGGTAAGAACGATTAAATCAGGGTGCTCTTCTTTATCTTTGCGGGTAATGTTGTCCACAACTCGCTCTTGGGAGCCCCGCGCCAGAACGTGGCGATCGACAATACTGGTGGTTACGGGGGTGAAGTCCCGCTCCCGCTCTAACATTGAGCGCATGACGTTGAAATAGTCATCACCGAGCGGCGCGTGCATGATGGCGTGGACATTCTTGAAGGAACTAGCAATGCGGAGAGTGCCGATGTGAGCGGGGCCTGCATACATCCAATAAGCCAATTTCATACAGTGTTCTCCCTTGTGATAATTCAAAATTGCCCATTATTGGGCGATGATTGCTGATTTGTGAACTCGTTGCTGATTTTCACTGTTTAATTATCCCCCTAAAAGTAAGCCCCGTAGAGATAATTATTCTGCGGGGCTTAACTTTTAAAAAAAATTAATTACATATTTCGTAAAGATTTTTATATGCACGATTCAATAACAATGTCAACAAAAAAATGTTAAGATTCTTATCAATCTATTTAGAAAAAATAGTTATATTTATAGCAACCCCCAAGACGGTTAGGACACTCGCTTATAGCTGAAACATTGATTCTATTCCCTTCTTCCCTAGCCTCTAGCCTCTAGTCCCCCTTCTTCCCTAGCCCCTAGCCCCTAGCCCCTCTTCTTCCCTATTTGCACTTTTTAACAATTGTTAAGGCTACTCCTTGTCTTTCTACTTTATGCACAACTGGACATTCTGGGAATTCTTTTGGGAATCCCCACCGCCCCCAAGGTAAATAGTAAAATGGCTTAGAAATTCCTTTCTTTTCCGCCTCTTCCGACTTAATCACAGTGAGATTGGGATCGGCAAATATATTAGCTGAGTACAAAAATCCTCCTACTAAAACAGTATCTTTGGGGTCGGCATTTTTGTTGATCCACTCCATACCTTCTCGCATCCCCAATCCCCAATAATCAATTTCGTAGCGATTAGGTGCTGCTGCTAATCCCCCCGATAAGCGATTGAAATAGATATATTGATAGGGATGTAACTGAATCATCTCAAGTATAATTGCTGTAAAAACTATTACGATAAATGCTAAGCCTGCTATTTGTACAGGTTTCTTGATTGCGACTGCTTGGTAAAGCCAAATCAAAGCAGCAGTAGCTATACTGGCAATTCCTGGCAGTACAAACATAAAGTGCCTCATATCGTCATAGCCAGATGCGTGTTTAATTATTGCAATAATTGGGAGTCCAAATATTTGCAGTAAAATTAACAGAGAACAAGATTGCTGAAGAGGTGAGAATTGTTTATATTTCGTTGCTAGTAACACTAAACCTACTAAAAAAAAGATTTGAAAAATAACTGGAATTGTCATTAACAACCACTGAGATGTGAAGTACCAAGGAATATCTTGGATCGGATATTCGATACCATTAAATAAAGTTTTTATAGGCAGCGGATGCTTAGATAGATACCCGATTGTTTCCAAAAACCAGCCAAGGGGGTTAGACCAAGATGCTGGTTGCAAGATAGTAACAGTTGCCGCCCATGAAAGAAACATTAAAATATAGCAAATTGCATATTTATACAGGTTTTTTACATTGCTAATACCTTGTCCTAAAGTAATTCCTACGTGAGCAATAAAAATAAAAAATATCATCAAAAATCCGCCAATCCTAACGCTGGTTAGCATTCCCGCTAAAATTCCATACAAGATTGAAAAGGAATGAGTTTGATTAAATTCAAGTTTTAATTCAGGCTGATTTTTTTGATAGTAATTGAGTAAATGAGCGCCTGCATAGGTAGAAAGAGTAAATAAAGATGCAAAGGGAATATCTTTAGGATTAAAGAAACTATGTCCCCAAAATCTGGGAAAAAGTGCTAGAACTATGGGAGCAAACCAAGCGTATTCCCAACCACAAAGTATGCCAACAATCCCGGCGACTGAAAGATAGGTAATTAAAGAAACTAAAAAAGTTAAAGGGTGCTTAATCTGAATTCGATCGTAGAGTGCTTTGGCTTTTCCGCGATCGTTATTAGCATCGCCTTCATAATTGGTTGGACTATAGGATAAACCTTTGTGAAGATATTGATTAATTTGAAATATTGCTTCGGCAGTAAAATTAAATAAGGTTCCAAAGTATTTTAGATCGCTGGGAATAGGCTGACCTTTGGTAATCAGTTCATAGTTTCTCCGCACCATAGCGATCTCTGTGGCTTCATCAATGGATAATCCATACTGACCAACTGTTGAAAAGCCAATCAGGGCGATTGTCACAATTACCATACCTATCTTGAACCCAGAATGTTTCAAGGCAGCTTGACATTTAGATAAAAATGTGGTTGTCATGATTATTTGCTACAATCTAGATGGTTCGATTGTAGCAGCCATAGCTAGAGATCGGCAAGTAAAAATTACGATTTCTAAAGTAAAATCCAAAAGAAATTAATACGAGATTTAGAGAGTGGCTGAAGTTCTAAGAGCTTGACGTTGAAATTCTAATAATTCTTTAATTCCTTTTTCTGCTACATCCAAGATTTGATTTAACTGCGTGCGGCTAAAGCTTCCTTCTTCGGCTGTACCTTGCATTTCAATAATGCTCAAATTTTCTTTCATTACCACATTAAAATCTACCTCAGCCGCGACATCTTCTGGGTAATTCAGGTCTAAAAATGGCTCTCCTTCCAAAAGTCCAACTGATACGGCTGCCACTTGGGAAACTATGGGAGATTGTTCTAATTCTCCGTTTTTTACCAGCTTATCTAAAGCATCAGCTAAAGCTACAAATCCCCCAGTAATTGATGTTGTGCGAGTGCCGGCATCGGCTTGTAAAACATCGGCATCGACAATAATTGTGCGTTCCCCTAATAGGTTCATATTTAAACAAGAACGCAAACTGCGACCAATTAACCGCTGAATTTCTTGGGTGCGTCCAGATAGTTTCATTAGTTCTCTTTCTTGTCGTTGAGGTGTTGCTCCCGGTAACATTCGATATTCAGCAGTTAACCAACCTTGTCCTGTAAATTGTAAAAATTTAGGTACTCCTGGCTGAATGGAAACAGTACAAAGTACCTGCGTGTCGCCGCTTCTAGCTAAAACTGAACCAGTGGCAAATTTGGTAAATTCTCGCTGGAAACTAATGGGACGGAGTTGGTTAGGTTGTCTGCTGTCGGGACGTTGCCATGACATAATAAATTTGTTAATTGTTAGTGGTTAGTGGTTAGTTGTTAGTTGTTGGTTGTTGGTTGTTAGTTGTTGGTTGTTAGTTGTTAGTTGCAGGATGAAATTAAACAAAAACACTTACTTAGTTGTACGTTGTGTGGGCAAAGCCGGAAAGGTTCTCTGGTTATTAGTTGTAGGTTGTTTGCGGCTTTGCCCACCCTACCTTTAATCAACAATTGGCAATTAGCAATTAGCTATTAGCTATTAGCCATTAGCTTTTTTAAGATTTCTTGATGTATTTGGTCTGGGGGTTGGTCGCCGCTGACAGTTAAGAGTTTTTGGCGGTGTTCGTAATATTCTAGGATGGGAATGGTGCGATCGCGAAATAAATCGATCCGGCGTTGCACTATTTGTGGTTGGTCATCAGCACGCGATCGCCCCAGAGAACGACTCATCAATACAGAATCAGCCACATCCAAATATATCGCCCAATCTACTTTTTGCCCAAACTCATCCACTAAAAAATCTAACTCCTCAGCTTGAAAAGCAGTGCGTGGATAGCCATCCAACAGCCAGCCATTAGTGACATCAGGAAGTAAAAGTCGCTGGCGGATGAACTCGATCATAGTCTCGTCACGAACTAAATCCCCTTTTTCAACATAGGGTTCCGCGAGGCGACCTAAATTGGTTTGAGATGCGATCGCCTCTCGCAGGATGTCCCCCGTCGAAATGCAAGGAATACTCAAATCGCTACACAATAGTTCAGTTTGAGTTCCCTTCCCAGCCCCCGGCCCTCCTAGAATCACTAATCTCACTGTTTCCTGCTCCTCATGCCCTGATATTAAAAATTTATCTTTCGGAAGTGTACCTTTGATGCTGTCTCCCTGCCAAAAAGCTGAGATCGAGACAGCCACTAGGTTAAGACGATCGCATATATCTAGTGTGTAAAGAGCTTTGCAATCCGACAACTACACTATATATTGTTAAGTAGCGTCGCTCTGCCTCAAAGTCAGAGCTGCGTTAAAGACCCACTGCTAATTCGAGATTGCCTTATGGTTGCCCAGCTTGAAACCCCTACTCTCAATTTGCCTTGCAGCTTACCCCACACAGTCGAAGGACTCGTGCAAGTCTTCAGTTGCCATCACCGTAGCTTTTTTACCAGTGTAATGGCTCAAGCGCTCAGAATTGCGGGACAGGGGACAGGAGTGCTAGTGGTGCAGTTTCTCAAGGGGGGAATTAATCAGGGACACGAGCATCCCGTGCGGTTAGGGCAAAATTTAGATTGGGTGCGCTGCAATTTGCCCCGCTGCATTGACACGCCGCAGTTGGATGAAGCAGAGACTAACTCTTTGCGAGATTTGTGGCTGTGGACTCAGGATGCTGTCATTGAAGGACGTTACAATCTGGTAATTCTAGATGAATTGAGTTTGGCGGTTAATTTTGGCTTGATTTCAGAGGCAGAAGTTTTGACTCTGCTAGAAAAGCGCCCCCGTCAAATCGATCTCATTTTGACAGGGCCAGAGATGCCACAGGCACTTTTAGACGCGGCAGATCAAGTGACAGAAATTCGCCGCAGTCACCGACCTTAAGAAATACTTTCAGTAGATACTATTCCCCTTTTTTCTCTTAAAAAGGGGGTAGATTTTTTATGAATTATTGGTGTAAATTAGAGTCGATGGAGTGCTATAGCAACCTTGATTTTGACTCCGGCGATCGCCTAGCGCTGAAGATCCGGATTGGTTACACTTTTTAACCAATCCGTAGATCCATGTTCTGTTATAACCTCTGATTTCCTCAACTTCCTCTGTTTTCTTACAAGAGTGCTAGTAACCAGATCGCGGCTTTATCAGTCCTATTTATCATAAGTGATTACCCCGACATAATATTATTACTCCCCCGAACCTTGCAAAGAAGGGGGCTGGGGGGTGATGTTGGACAAACTTAGCTGACTTTCGGCCTGCTTTTTCCCTTCTATTGCTGCTCCGTAGTCCGGCTTATACCTAACTGCTTTATCGTAAGATGCGATCGCATCTTGATATCTTTTTAATTCTAATAGCCCATTACCTCTGCTGTACCAAGCTTCATAATAGTCTGGCTTGACATAGACGGCTTCGTTATAAGACGCGATCGCCTCTTCGTAACGTTTCAAATTGTATAAAGCATTGCCTTTATTATACCACGCCTGATATTCTCTTGACTGTAAATCGAGGACTTTATTATAAGCATCGATCGCATCTTCATAACGCCGCAATTGGTGCAGCGACCAGCCTAAATTATACCAAGCTTGGTAGTAATTTCCTTTTAATGTCACCGCCTGTTTATAAGCTTTTGCCGCATCTTCGTATTGCCTTAACTTCATCAGCGCGATACCTTTACTGTACCAAGCTTGATAATAAGTAGGCTGAAAGCGCACGGCTTTTTCATAAGCTTCTACAGCTTCTTGATTTTTATTCAATTCTAGTTGAACATTCCCTAAATTGTACCAAGCTTTAGAGTTGTCAGACTTTAATTCTACGGCTTGTTTATAAGCATCAAAAGCGGGTTGATACTGTTTTAAATTCTGGTGTGCTAATCCTTTACTATACCAAGCATCATAGAAATTTGGCTGAGATTTAACAGCTTTTTCGTAAGAGGCGATTGCTTCTTCATAACGCTGTAAATTTAATAGCGCGTCCCCTTTTCCTTTCCAGGCTTCTGGATAGTCAGGCTGAATTTCCAAAGCTTTTTCAAAAGATGCGATCGCTTCTTGATATTGCTGCAATCGATCGAGAGCATAACCCCGATCTGTCCAGGCTTCTAAGTATTCAGGATTGAGTTGAATTGCTTTGTCGCAAGCTTCTCTGGATTCCTTATATTTCTTCAACTCATAGAGCGCCTTCGCCTTATCTTTCCAAACTTCAGCATAGTCTCCTCTGATCTTAATTGCTTGGTTATAAGCTGCTAGCGCTTCTTCATATCTATTTAAATTATAAAGAGTATTGCCTCTAGTGTGTAACTCAGTAGCATTCGCAGAATTGAAGACATTAACAAGATAAGCAGATGCAGCGATACCGAGGCCAATTAGCCCAATAATTAGACCACTTTTTAAATAGAGATCGGCGCGTTTTTTTGTCGGCTTGGGCGAAGATGCAGGTAGAATTAATGGTGCAGTAGCACCAAGAGGAGTTTTCAATTCTTTAATAGCTTGCAAAGCTAGACCTGCATTAGCATAGCGTTGCCGAAAATCATAGCGCACCATTGTATCTAGCACTTTAGTAAATTCAGGGCTGACTGATACTTTTGTCTGCCAAATAATTTCTTCTGTATCGGGATCTGTGGGTAATTGATGGGGAACTTCCCCAGTAATTGCTTGAATTCCGATCATGCCAACTGCATAGATATCGCTGCTAGGTTTGGGATTGCCGTGAGCTTGTTCGCTTGGCATATAACCAGGAGTACCAATGCTCACACTCAAGCCATTATTTGTGTGAGCATTGATAATTTGAGTAGTGATTTCTTTGACAGCCCCAAAGTCGATTAAAAATAACTTGCTGTCGCTATCTCGCCGGATAATATTCTGGGGATTGACATCGCGGTGGATGACGTTTTGCTGGTGTACGAAGTCTAAAATTTCCAGGATTTCTTGCAATAGAGAAATGACTTCATCTTCGCTTAACCTTCCGGGGTTTAGAGAAGTTTGGGTTAATTCTTCGCTTAAATTACGACCTTCAATGAATTCTTGAACTAAATAAAATTCCTGATTTTCTTCAAAGTAGGCAAAAAGTCGGGGAATGCGATCGTGGTTGCCTAATTTATACAATACTTGCGCTTCAGTATCGAATAAACGTCTAGCTATTTGTAAAGTTGCGGGATCTGTAGCTTGAGGTTTAAGTTGCTTGACAACGCAGCGGTGATTACCTGGTAGCTGTTTGTCTTCAGCTAGGTAAGTTTGGGCAAATCCTCCGCCTCCCAAGTGGCGGATAATGTTGTAGCGGCTGCCGAGTGTGGTTCCCTGCATGAGATTTACCTAGTTAACCTTTGAGAGTGGGTGCTGCCATAATTTATATCCTGTAAATGAGAAAAATAATTCACTGGTAGCGCCCACTTTACCCTAGATAATATTAACAGGATTTACGCGCGATCGCAGTACGGCCGCTTTCCAGGCGCAGTCAAGTCACCGCCTAGAAGGCGGCCGTACTGCGATCGTGTGTAATTCCTAATTAAGTCAATTTTGAACTGCTTGCAAGATTTCATCATCGACTGAGAAATCAATCTCAGCTTTGTCACGTCCAGAGGTCAAATAATCATTCTGGAATGAATCTTTTAATCCTGAAACTAAGTCAAATTCGGGCTGCCAGTTGAGTTCACTCATGGCTTTATTCACTGAAGCAAAGAAGTGTTGTACGCGCATGGGGAAGGCTTTACGCTTGCCAAAATCAAATTTTTTGGGGTCGTAATGTACAATTTTTACATCGGTGGATTTACCAGCGGCGGCGGCGCAAGCGCGGGCTAAACCGTCAAAGGTAACATAGCGATCGCCTGATACATTATAAATCTGTCCTATGGTTTTTTCATTGCCTAACACAGCAGCCATTGCTTTAGCTAAATCTTGACAGTGACCGAGTTGGGTGATGTGCATTCCATTGCTAGGAATGGGAATCGGGCGATCGCGTACAATCCGGTCAAAAAACCATGCTTCTAAATCGTTATAGTTTTGCGGGCCATAAATATAAGTAGGGCGAATGGAAGTCCAAGGCAAACCAGCATCTTTGAGGTAGGTTTCTGTTTCGTATTTACCCAAATGGCGACTCTTTGGATCGGTGGCATCACCTTCAATATGAGGCAGTTGATCCGACTTTAAATAAACTCCCGCAGAACTCATGTAAATGAAGTGTTTAACTTGATCTTTAAATATCTCTGCTAGGGGTTGGGTGTCGCTTAATTCGCGACCATTATTGTCAAAAACGGCATCAAATTTTTCTGATGATAATTTTTCTTTGAGTTGGGAAGCGTCGGTGCGATCGCCGTGAATTTGTTGTATGCCTTCAACGGGTGCTGGCTTTTTACCGCGATTAAATAGTACCACTTCATGGCCTTGGGCTACTAAAATCTTAGTTAAATAAACGCCGATAAATCGAGTGCCACCCATCATTAAAATTCGCATTTTTTTTAATTCTCCTTATTGGTATATTGAGCTGGAAGTTCCAATAAAATCCGGCTGGGTTAGCTTCATACCAATGATTTTAACATCTCCATGTTCTCGCGCGATCGCAAATAGTTCCTACCTTAATCTGAATATGTCAGTCGGCGTAGGCCGACTTTGTTTGTATAGAAGCGGTTTCAACCGCCGAGTCCCTCGATCGTTCGGCGATTGAACTCGCGACTACAGAAACGAAGTCCGCCTACGCGGAGTAAAGAATAAAGTATTTAATCCAGATTTGATATCATCCCATGAATCCCAATAAGTATGAAGTCAATCCAATTGTTCCCCCCGCTAGCACTAACCACGCTGAATTAATCTTAAATTGGAACACTGCGATCGCGCTCAAAATTGCGACAATAGTTGTTAACCAATCCACTAATGCAGCTCGTCCCAGAGTATAGGTCACTGCTGCCATTAATCCTAAAGAAGCCGCATTCATGCCATCCAGGAATCCACTTGCCCAAGGAGATTGACGTAATTTAGAAACCCAAGGATTAACTACCCATACCAGTACAAAGGCTGGTAAGAAAATGCCGACAGTACCAGCGATCGCGCCTGCATTTCCAGCTAGTAAATATCCAATAAATGTGGCAGTAGTGAATACAGGGCCAGGTGTAATTTGTCCGATGGCAACGGCATCTAAAAGTTGCTGTGAGGTAAGCCAATGATTGCGCTCAACTAAATCCTGCTGCAAAAATGCTAGTAATACATAACCGCTACCATAAAGCACGCATCCAATTTTAAGAAAGAAAAGAAAAACGCTCACCCAACTGACTGATGCTACTGAGGCTGTGGTATTGCCAACCTGGGCTATAAATCCTGAAAAAGGCAATAAAAATGCTCCAACTGTGCGTCCTCTGGATTGCCAATTTTTCACTAGCATAACAATAATACTAAGTAAAATTAGCAGCAAAATTTCATTAATTCCAGCAAAATAACCTGCGATCGCAGCTACCCCTGCAATCATCGTTGGCACATCTTTAGCTGCCTTTTTACCCAGATTCCATACAGCCTGAAGTACGATCGCCACGATCGCAGGCTTGATCCCGTAAAGCAGCCATTCCACTTGGGGAACAGTCTGGTAGCGATCGTAAATTGCTGCTAGGGCCCAAACAATGAGCATAGCAGGCAAAATAAAACAGCTTCCTGCAATTAGTAAACCACGCCATCCGGCTCGTTCGTAACCAATATGAATAGCTAATTCCGTCGAATTGGGGCCGGGAATTAAATTTGTGATTCCCAACAAATCTAACAGTTTTTCGCGGCTCATCCACTGACGGCGATTCACCACCTCATTATCCATCATCGCGATGTGAGCAGCAGGGCCGCCAAAAGCGATCGTTCCTAGTCGCAAAAACACCGCTGCCAGTTCCGTTAATCGCTGCTGCTGCTGTTGAGAATTCAAAGCTTTATAGGAAATCACTTCTCTTTGTTCGTGAACCTCTTTTTCTTCCGTCATAGTGATGCTCCTAAATCTGTTATAATCTTGACAAAACCAGTATATCGACTTTCGATCTTCCTGGTAGTTATGGTAAAATTAAAAATGTGTCTGATTCGTCTCATAAGGATCTATGCAAATTCCCCGCCTCCATCCCGATACAATTGAGGAAGTTAAACAAAGAGCTGACATAGTAGATGTCATTTCCACTCACGTTGTACTCCGAAAAAGAGGCAAAGATTTCGTAGGTTTATGTCCATTTCACGATGAAAAGTCCCCTAGTTTTACTGTCAGCCCCAGCAAGCAAATGTTTTATTGTTTTGGGTGCGGTGCAGGGGGAAATGCGTTTAAATTCTTAATGGAATTAGGCAAGCGTTCTTTCAGCGATGTAGTGCTAGAATTAGCCAGACAACATCAGGTTCCTGTACAAACTTTAGAACCTGAACAGCGGCAAGAATTACAACGTCAAATTTCTTTGCGAGAGCAGTTATATGAAATTTTGGCTTTAGCTTCTAGTTTTTACGAGCACGCTTTGCGACAGTCGCAAGGACAGAAAGCGTTAGAATATCTACAAGTTGAGCGCAAGTTAAGCGAAGAAACTATCCAACAATTTCAGTTAGGATATGCGCCCTCTGGTTGGGAAGCTCTTTACAGCTATTTGGTGGAACAGAAACATTATCCCTTGCAATTAGTAGAGCAAGCTGGATTAATTTTACCGCGAAAATCCGGAGGGAATGGTTATTATGATAGATTTCGCGATCGCCTGATGATTCCCATCTGCGATCTCCAAGGGCGAGTGATAGCTTTTGGGGGTAGAACTCTGACTGACGAACAGCCGAAATATCTTAACTCTCCCGAAACTGAATTATTCGATAAAGGTAAAACTTTATATGCTTTGGATAAAGCTAAAACTGCTATTAGCAAACAAGATCGAGCCGTAGTAGTAGAGGGATATTTCGATGCTATTGCCCTCCACGCCGCCGGAATTTCTAATGCTGTCGCCTCCCTGGGTACGGCATTAAGCTTAGATCAAGTGCGGCAACTTTTGCGTTATACTGAATCTAAGCAAATTGTACTTAACTTCGATGCAGATAAGGCTGGTACTCAGGCGGCGGAACGGGCAATTGGAGAAATAGGAAAGCTTGCTTATCGGGGAGAATTGCAACTGCGGATTCTCAACATTCCCGACGGCAAAGATGCAGATGAATATCTCAAAACTTATTCGGCAGATCAGTATAGCGAATTGCTACTAAATGCACCGCTGTGGCTGGATTGGCAGATTCAAAATTTACTTCTTAAGTATGATTTAAAACAAGCCGATCATTATAGTAAAGTTGCTCAAGAAATGGTAAAAATATTGACTAAAATCACCGATGATAATCAGCTAAATCATTATAGATTTAAATGCGCGGAAATTCTTGGTAAAGGAGATGACCCCAAGGTAAAAGCCATAGGAGAAAGTCTGTTAAATCAGGTGACAACTTATTGGACAAAACAGCTAAGTCAAGATGAATATTTAGCAGTCCCGCTGTTAATTAGAAACAAGCTGAAGCTTAGTCAACAAATAAAATTTACCCGCTCTGGAAGTAAGAATAAATCATCAAAAGAAGCTTTTTTACAACTGCGAGAACGCAGCGTTTTAGAACAACCAGAGGCATTCTTATTGCGTATTTATATCCATTCTCCCGAACATCGCCAAGCTGTAATAGAAGCTATAGAAGCACGAGGTTTACAATTTAGTTTGTCTCACCATCGATTTTTGTGGCTCCAAATTTTGAATTTAAAAAGGTTGGATAAAAACTCTTTGCAGGAATCTTCATCTGTGTTAATATCAAAATTACAAAGTACTTATTTAGAATTTCCCAAACAACTGGAGCAAATTTCTCATCTATTTAATTTAGATGAAATTTCAGAGAAACATATTTGCCGGGTTCCCTTAGTAATTAGAGCTACTATTGCTTATATTGAGCAAATTACTACTCAAAAGCGCCGTGTTGCAGCTCTGAATATGTGGAAAAAAACAGATGCAATTGCCCATCGGGAAGAGGCCGATAGATATTATCAACAGTTTTGGTCCGAACAAGAATGGATTAAGGAATTAGAGCGGCTGCGCCGAGTTAATTTTTATGATTTAGTCTCAGTTCCTTGGATAGTATAATAATATATAATTACAATAATTGTAGGTGAGCGATAGAGTAATGTAGTAACTTGTACTCGCTCTAAGTACGGAAGAACCCACTTTTCTCCTAGTGGTTAGGTTGGCGCTGCGATGCCTACGGCGCGGCGCTTCGCCATCGCATCGCCGCAATTTTTCAATCAACCGTTTGGGGCAAGCCGGCGCAAAAAATCTGTTCTGCCGTTAGTTGCAATTCTGGGAAAGCCAGCGATTCAATCTGGTCATCACCTCTAAACTGTTTGACCTGATACTCCCCGTCTACCAGTTGGCAAACTGAGAAAGTGGGTTGTTTGGGATTGCCGATAAACCGTCTGCCACCTAAGCCAAGATAGTCAACAATCCAGTATTCGGGAATGCCAATGAGTTCGTACTCCCCCGCTTTCATCAGATAATCATCTTGCCAGTTGGTGCTTACGACCTCTACAGCTAGTCGCACGGTCGGGCCCATCGTGATGACGGATTCTTTTTTCCAGCGCGGTTCGTTTGCGAGTTGCGCTCGGTCTAGGACAATTACATCGGGCTGATAACCTGATTCGTTGCGGTCGGGTTTAAGTAGGCAGTCACCGGGAATGGAGTAAGGCAATTCGCGACGGTCAATTTCAACTCCTAATTTTAAGGTAATGAAGCCTGTAACGTCGGAATGGTCGCCAGTTCCTAAAGGCATTTCAATGATTACTCCGTTGCGTAATTCGTATTTGTGGGTAGAGTTCTCTGGATACCAGGCAACGAACTCATCAAACGTGACTGTTTTGGCTATAGTTTGGGATTGAATCATGGTTTTCTTCTTTACTCTTCAGTTGCTAGACATCAAACGATAATTTGCTAACTTTGCGATCGCTCGTTTGTTACCTTGCAGCGCCTCAACCGTTATCAAGGTAGCCAAGTCTTTGAGGCTGGTAGTTTGCGATCGCGATGCCCCTCTAGCTCCTGATACCCGAAGATATCAATCACAAGTACGTAGCCGATCGCATTGTTAATCTTCCCCAATTCTTCCCCAATTTTCCCAATAAAATATAACAAAACAACCTAAGATAACTTGTTATATCTTCTCTAACTATTAGTTTGAATTGAACGGAGAGGGTGGGATTTGAACCCACGTTAGGTCGCCCTAAAGTAGATTTCGAGTCTACCGCATTCAACCGCTCTGCCACCTCTCCAAGGCTTTTGAGTTCTTAATTTAAGATCCTAAACTATTATACCGCTATTGCAGGCGATTTGCAAATCTTTTTGTAAATATTCTGGGAAAAACGGGATTAATCCTGGTCTGGACAGACTTAACTTAACTTCCTAATCCCTTGCTCAAAGCAAGGATGCGTCTGCGCCGTCAGAGTCCAAGGTTGTCTTAAAACCCTGTGCTGGTGTCCAAACGAGAGCACCATCTCGTCCTGTCCAGAATATTTTGGTATTAGCTTGGTGTAACCGCGTTGCTGCGTCTGAATCGAGGGAATTGGCGGATGCGATCGCAACTTGCGGTTTTATAGCCTGCAATAACTCAGCAGTCAACGTTTCTCCCGACCACCAAAGCACTTGAGCTGGCTTTAAGTTTCCAGTTGCAACTAACCTTTTTTGAGGTTCGGCCTCGATGTCTCCTACTAATAACCACGTCTGTCCATTAATTACTAATTCTATCACGGGTGCTTCAGCGTTGAGTAACTGCAATTCTGCGGAACCGATGTTAATTTTATGATTAATTTGTAAAGGTAAGTAGACTCCTTGACGATTTTGTATAGCGCTCAGAAATGGCTGATTAGTTGTGTAATAAGTCTCTTGGGGAGCGGGATTATCATAAAATGTTTTAATGGGCAAACGTTCGATTAATTTTGACCAACCATTGCTTAAGCCTAAATGGGAATTAGCTGCGATCGCGAAATTAACTTGATTAATACCTTGTTGCTGCAAAAATGGCAGTAATGTAAATCTTACTGTATTTTCATCACCGCTATTAATTAGGGTGACTTGCCCCCGATCTTGAATCACTAAAACAGGTTCTCCAGATGTCGCTAACACTGTTGCTTGAAATAGAGATGCCTGAGTTTGCCAAGTAGGAAGAATTACTATCCCAATAGCTGTAAGAATAGCAAAAGGTAAAAACGGGATAGCAGGGAAGCCGGGAGACGATAGAGCAGGGGAGATTTTCTCTTCTTCTTCCTTCTTTCCTCTTCTCTTCTTCCTTCTTCCTTCTTCCTTTTTTCTTTTTTCTTCTTCTTTCCTGCTTCCAAAAAACCAAACTAAGCCTATTATTCCATAGAGTGCTATCAACTGTAATTCTGATAGACTGCCTACCGCTACGGAGTTTCCGGGTAATTGGGAGAAATATTGAGCCAGCTCAATTAACCCTTTAGCTGGATAGTGCAGCAACGAAGCTAAAGCACTTCCTGCTGGCGACCAAATTAATGCGGCCAAAGCGCTAATCATGCCGCCAATACTAACTATCCACAGTAAAGGAGCGGCAATAATATTGACTACAATACTGTAAGGTGATACGACATTAAAAATATAAAGTTGTAGGGGTAATACCCAAATTGAGCAGGCAATAGGAACGGCAATTATAGAAGCGATCGCAGGCGGTAGCCAATCCAACCATTTCATGATTGCCGGAGCAGTAACTAACAATCCCAATGTCGCCAAAAAACTTAGTTGAAAGCCTAAATCCCAAATCCATAGCGGATTAATTAATAGTAGGATTGTAGCCGCTAATAATAACAAACCGATGGGTTTTACTTGCCTTTGAATCACCAAGGCTAATAAAGTTCCAAAACCCATTAAAGCAGCACGACTTACTGAAGGTTCTAAACCTGTTAATCCCACTAACAAAAGTAAAGCGCCAACACCACAACTAAATTGTATTTGTTTGGAAAAACGCCTGGTTAAACTCAGTACCAAAGCCAAAACCATAGAGACTTGAGTACCAGAGGCGGCGATCGCGTGGGCTAACCCAACTTGTACGAAATAGTCGCGGATGTCGTAAGCTAAATCTACTGCTTGTTTGCCGAGGGCGATCGCGCTGACTAGCGGGCCTTCCGGTACGCCTAGATGGAGTAGCTGCGATCGCACGATTCGCTGCCGTAAAGCCCACCATCCCCACTTACTTTGGGTTTCTGCGATCGCGATCGTTTGTCGCCCTTTAAGGCCCGCA
>NZ_JAQMUA010000383.1:0-2726 GCF_028330895.1 Kamptonema animale CS-326
CTTACTTAATCTAGGTAAATTTGACAGGCTCCTGTAACGCTAAAACCGCATAAGTTCAACCCAAAAGCATATTGGCTCCAAGCTTTCACAACTGATAAAAAAATCCAAGTCACATCTGCGGAATGTGGGCTAGATAGCGACCTCAATCAAGCCGGAAAAACCTTCTTAACCTCTCTATTTCCAAACACCATTCTCTAACTTTTCTCTGCACCCTTAAAACTTCGGATGATTTGAACTCTGGGGTGGAAGGCGGCGGCGATCGCTAAACCCTTTCAATCCCACCAGAGTTCCGACCATGAACAATGCTATACCAACCAACCAGGCGATCGCGAACTTGTCTTTGTCTCCACGCATCGCTTACCCAATCTCAGCCTGTTTTATTGACTGTTGGATTGCGGAGACTGCTGTGGAACTGTAGTTCCCGGAGTAGAGACAGCCGGTGCAGGACTACCCGCAGGAGCACTCGGATTGATATTCAGACCACTTGGCTGCTGGCTTGGCGTAACTGGGAAAGATTGAAACTGGTTTTGAAGCGGTTGCTGTCCCGGACTGCTGGGAGGTAACTGATACTGTTGGTTAGGATTAAAGCTCGTTCCTGGCTGAAGCGGACTGGGGAGAGGAGTACCGTTATTAGAAGCAGGGGGTATATTCCCAGGATTGAAGGGAAAGGAAGGACTTGGGGAAGGGGAAGATGTCGAACTGGGTAGAGTAGCTAAGGCTACGCGATCGCCTCCTACCTCTCGCAAACGATCCAACACTTCCACCACACGAGCATACTTCGCATCCTTCGGAGCGTACAACACCATCAACCCGTTAGGATTTTGTTTACGGTAATCTTGTAAAACGCGATCGAGTTGATTCTCATTCATCGGTATTTGATCGATATAAGTTTGACCAAAATCATCAATGCTGACAATCATCATGTCTCGCATCTGCGACTGTCCTGTACGCGCCTTGGGCAAATCAATATTAATCGCCTGCTGACGAGTTAGTTGTAAAGCTGCTAGGAGAAAAAAGGTCAGAATGCAAAAAATGACATCAATTAAAGGAACAAGTTCAATTCGAGTCTCTTCCGCAGGAGTATCCACATGAATCTTCATGATTAGTTAGCTATTAGTTGTTAAAATTTGAATCTTCAACGGAGTCAGAACCACTGGTAGACTTTGGTTCTTTCGGATGCTCTATACTTTCTTGAGCATTAAGTGAATGTTTCGGATAACCTTCCTTAGCAAAAGAGGAATTCCTATTTTCTGAACCGGGGTAACGATTACTGCTACCTTGAGACCAGTATTGGCGATATAACAACTCCAATTCATTCCCAGCCTTGCGAAATACTTTTACCTGATTGAACAAAAAAGCTTGAAAAATACGATAGAAAGTCAAGCTGATAATTGCCACAACCATTCCCGTAGCGGTAGAGATTAGAGCTTCACTAATCCCCAGGGTAACTCCAGCGGTGGCAGAAGTGCCAATATCCCCAAGGCGAATTGTACTGAGGGAGTTAATCAAGCCTAAAACTGTTCCCAATAGCCCTAACAAAGGTGCTAGAGCAATCACAGCTTCTAATATTTTGTCACCGCGCCGCATCGAAGCTAATTCTTCATCGGCGGCGGCTTCTAGTCCGAGTCGAAAGACTTCTGGTTCTGGATTGTAGAGTCGCAGAGGGGCATAGAGAAATCGCCCAATGGGTTGCTGGTGTGCTTGTTTAGCAATCTCATTAGCAGCAGCCCAATCGCGGCGTGCAGCTTCGAGGACTCGGTTGACTATCTGCTTTTCCTTGCTGATCAGGTTCGCCCAGAACCATAGACGCTCGATAATTGTACTGACAGAGAGAACGGATAAAACCAGCAGAGGATACATGGCGGGGCCGCCCTTGGCAATGATTTCTTGAATATTCACGGTGTTTTTACTCCTCCATAACTTAGTGAACTACCTACACTGACTTGGTGAGAGTCATAGTGGCATTATTACTTCTACTGGTGTTACAAAACCTTACTTGCTATTTCCGAGCATAGGTTTTTCGATATTACAATCCGTTATATTAGCAACCGCCAAGGCGGTTAGGGGCTAGGGGCTAGGGGCTAGGGGCTAGAGGAAGAAGGGAATAGAATCAGCGAGTTTAGCAATTAGTATTTGCCAGCTCCGATCGCTTAATATTCATCATGGTCTTGAGACATATTCTGCTGTAGTGTTTGGTGTTCAAATCTGCGGTTCAGGCGGCGGTATTTTTTAGATTCCAGCTTGGGTTCGTACTTTTGCTTACCATCGGACTTGCTTTTCAACTTAAAGCTGGATTCAGCATCGCCTAATTGTTGCAAAGCGTGCGATCGCACAGTTGCTTCTGCCAAAAAATCCAGATAATGCTGATAACGCTCCCAATCACCCCGTACTACGCAGTTAGGTTCATCTCGGTGCGAACAATCGCTAAATTGGCAACTACCCTTAGTCAACCGCTGTTTTATTTCTGGGAAATATTGAGCTAACTCCTGTGGTTCACACTCCAGAGTTGGTTGATTGAAACCAGGGGTATCTGCTAATAGTCCTCCTCCCGGTAGTTCAAATAGTTCTACATGGCGAGTGGTGTGCCTTCCCCTACCCAGCTTCCCAGAAACAGCTCCTACTCGCAGGTTGAGGTTAGGAATCAGGAGGTTAATCAAACTAGATTTACCTACACCCGAAGGCCCGGAAATAACGGTAATCTTACCCTTGAGTTGGCTGTATAAAGA
>NZ_JAQMUA010000384.1:0-13891 GCF_028330895.1 Kamptonema animale CS-326
ATCATGATTTTTGGAGCTTAGGTCACGGAAAAGTAATTCCACATGGGATTTACGATGCTCAAGAAAATCGAGGATATATAACATTAGGCAACAGTAAAGATACCAGTGAATTTGCTTGTGAATCTCTGAAAAGTTGGTGGAGGTTGGTATCCATTTCCCTATTTGTATACCCTAGATAAAACTCAAATTTTAATACCGCGATCGCGACAGTAAAAAAGAGTATTATTTAGTAACAAATTTGTGACAAGATTCAACACTTCTGGTCAAATATATACTTAAGTTAGTTACTCATTATCAGATATTTGATTTCGCCAAGCTTCACAGTTATGGTAACTTCTCACAAATCATATAGGATTGCTATATTTTACTAAAATCTCTAACAACCAACCACTAACAATTACCACTCAGTGATTACAGTCACAGTCCCCAAAGACTGTAATCACTCAGCAGTATGGAAAAATAGTGCATATTTGAAAGTCAGGAGACTTTGGTGAGGTTGGGGAGATGAGAGTTGGGATTTTGGCAACAACGGCATTATTATTGACACTTGGTTTCAGTGCTCCAGGGAAAGCGGAAAATGCAGAGCATCTTAAGCAGTTACTTGAAACCAAAAATTGTCCGCGATGCGACTTGACGGGAGCAAAACTAGCAAGATTTGACCTTAGCGGTGCCAATCTCAGCGGTGCGAACCTAAGCGGTGCTAACCTCAAAGGAGCGAATCTTAATGAAGCGAAGCTGAATCAGGCAAATTTGAGTAAAGCTAACTTGCAGAGTGCTACTCTGATTGGAGCTAGACTGCACGGTGCAAATTTGAGTAAGGCTAACTTAAGCCGTGCTAATCTGACTCTGGCAGGCATGGTGATTGCCAATCTGGAACAGGCTAATCTCAGGTATGCGAATTTGTTGGGTGCAAATTTGGAAAGTGCAAATTTGGTGGGTGCAAATCTCAGGAATACTCGCCAATCTACCGCGAATTTAACTAATGTCACTCTTAAGGGCGGTAGTTTAATGGGAATGGAAGTAATGGGAGTTAACCTGCGAGATGCAGATTTGACTGGTGCGAATCTCAGTGGCGCAAATCTGGGAGGTTCGGATTTGACTGGTGCGAACTTAAAAGATGCTAATATCGCCAATGTGGATCTGAGGGATGCGGCGATGCAAGATACGACGATGCCGGATGGAAAACTGAGATCTTAAGTTATTAGAAATTTAGGGTGGGTAGCCTCCACCCTACTATGATGATTTGAGGCTAATTTTTACTCCTCTTCCGGATCTTCTGGAAATCTGATAATGTCATCCTCACCTAGATATTCCCCGTTTTGCACTTCAATCATTACTAGGGGAATTACCCCCGGATTTTCTAGTCGGTGAGGCGTGTTCATCGGTACATAAGTTGATTGTTTTTGCATCAAAATTTGCTCTTTCCCGTCGCAGATAACTTTAGCAGTACCGGAAACGATTACCCAGTGCTCGCTACGGTGATAGTGCATCTGAGCACTCATGTGATGACCTGGTTTTACTTCAATACGATTAATCCGATAACGTTCGCCTTCTTCTAAGATCGTAACTTTACCCCAGGGACGTATCCGAGTAGTCCCATCGCTAGGTAAGGTATCAGTAGGAGTTTGTTGTTCAGTGTCATTGGGAATCATAATCATGTCCGATTAAATACTTGTCATTGCGAGCCAAGCGTAGCGCAGTTGCGAGGTACGAAGCAAGCCCGAAGCAATCCCAACACCTTGCGATTGCTTCGCACAGCGAACAATAACAGATCGCAACTAATATCATTTTTAATTATTATAAAAAAAATCACGCGCCGCCAATTGGTTGCCCCTTCGTAAACCCTCAGAACTAGACTGCTCAACTCCAGCGGGCTCAGTGATACTCGCTCATTCTATTCACAGAATTTAAACCGGAATAGCGAGTATCACTGAAAGCCCGCACAGTCAAGAGCAGGCTAGTGATGCGTGCTAGAACTAAGCGCAAGGACGGCGATCCACCGCCCGGATTGCAAGGCTGTTTACCATTTGTAAGGATACGGAATACCGGGTACTTACGGCGCGTAATTCACTAACTTACTATTAACTTATTGACTTTGGCGGCTGTATTGCATCCGCAGAGCCAAAATGTGTTCGCAAGGGCCTTTGTACAGCTTATTTTGCTGATGCCAATTGCAATTACATTCTGCTTGAATTATACGCTCATCTGCGTCAACTGTCAAGCAGGGATTAAAACTTTTTTCTTTGTCATTCACATTTCCTTGTAAAGTAAATGCACCAGCCGCATCAATATTTGAGGCATTTATCTGGACTGCATTTTGATTTAGAAAACGAGTCGCTTTCTCTTCTCGCTCATTAGCAAAACGTAGGCGTTCCATTGGCAAAGGTTCTCGGCTTAATTCGCGTACCCGATAAACCTGTTTATTCAGATCGTAAATAGCTCTTCCCGCCTGAGTGTAAGCACTTAAAGCGCCTAAAACTGCGGCCCGACTTAACTTAAGTCGCTGGGCCAAACTATCAGGAGTTTCTCGCCAATTTTCCCGCAAAGCATCAAAAATAAGTTGTTGCGTCCAACTATCAACATCAGCACGGGGAGCCATTAAATCAAAGTTACCAGATTTTGACCAATCATTCGCACTCCATCCCGATAATCCCAAGGTAAAGGACATATCGCCTAAATCAGCTACATAAAAGGACGGCATTCCCGTACCTAATAAATGTACGGTAAACTTTTTAGCTACAGGAATTAAACGCTCTAAAATGTGGAGGCGGCGACGACCCCAAACCCGAACTTCTTGTGCTTGCAAACCATGATAAATCGAACGGTGACAAATAATTTCTGTCCCCCAAGGTTCAAAAACGATCCGCACTGGTTCCCCTGGTTTCAGATGGTAACGCAGACTGCGCGGCCCTTTTTTCTCTTTATGGCGACGCAGGATAAAACACATATTATGAATGTCCATCGGATGCAAATCAAATTGCGTCGCAGGTAAGGACATTGCCGAACTAACTTGCAGAAAACCTCTTACCCAACTGTCGGGTAAATCAATTTTAACTTCTTTAAATGCCTCTTCATTAGTAGTTTGAACTTCAAAGCCAGAGGGGTCAACTTGTAGCAAAGTTGTTTTGTAACTGCGAACTTTTTGAAACTCATCATAAAGGGCCGCCGAGTAATCAACATTGGTAGTGCCGCAAGCAAATTCATTGATGTTTTTAAACACCTCGTAGCTTGCACCCAAACGGCCATAACTTGATTCATCCACGCTGAAACATTCAAAGAATACTTCATCTGGATGGACGGTAATTACTGGGTCGAAGACAAAATAAAAGTCTAATTCTTTTTGCCAAACATAGCGGCGGAAAGATTCTCGCGCCCGATAATAAGGTTTTAAACGTTCAGAACGGCGCTGGTAAAATTGGTTTAATTCTGCCTGCAATGGCTGTATTTTTGCTGCTAATTCTTGACGCTGATTGGCGACAAGTTGCCAGTCGATTTCCTCCTGTTTGGCACGCCATTCTTTATAAGCAGTTTTATCTTTGGGCTGGAATCGCATATCGGACACTACGACATCGTGTAAGGCACTAATCGCCTCGCGAAATGCGACATTTTGACGCAATTCTCCGATAAAATAAGTAGGTGGGCGTTTGGTGTCTGGGGAGAAAGACATCTGGGTATTTCCACCCCGTTCGCTAACACCTGAGTTGCCTTTGTAAGAGTAGTTGAATTCCATTGTTTTTCCTCAACTAGCTTGGTAAATTGCGGGTCAATATTTGGGGTTAGGAATAGGCTTGCTCTCGGCCATAGCGGTCTCAAGCCAAGCAGTTTTAGCAATTATTACTTCATGGAGTGCTTCTTCTGGCGTTAAACCAAAAGCACAACAGTATTTTAGATCGGGAATATCGGCAATATAACCCTCATCTTCTTGACTGTAGAAAATATTAATATTAAAGTGATAATCTTTCATGGTTCGTCATCCCACTGGCTGAAAAGATTTTCCAAATATCTTAGGTTCCGGTAAAGGTTTCCCGTCTTCTAATGATGACTCAATCAGAAGTTCTAAAACTTCTTGGGCATTTTTAAGTGCTTCTTGATATGTATCTCCGTGGGTGTGACAGAAATTTCCCCACTCAGGGAGGCTGACAACAAAACACCGATCTTCATCTGACCATTGGATAATTATACTATAGTGACAAATCATTTTATTTTTCCTCTTCTTCTCTGTTAATTTCTTCTATTTTCTGAACTGCATTGTTTACATCTGCCTCCTGGTAAGGTTTAGCATCATTACCATCTTTACCTGAGAGAGTAATTACTCCAGATACAAGAGGATGATACCATTTTGTATGACTACCTTTGCCAGTACGGTAAGTAAATCCTGCTTTCAATAACATACTTTTTAATTCCCTGATTTTTTTTGGCATAACTCCGTTTGCCACGTCATAAACACTAACTTCTGACTTCTACAACTTCTTTCACCTGAATAGGTAAATTAAGCTGCGGATAAACTTTGTGAATTTTTAACATAGTTTGAATCGCAGCGGCCTTATCCCCAATAGCAATTGTAGCAGATTGTCGAGTTAAAATCTCGGCTACAACCATCGCCGCTGCTTCACTTTTTTGCGCTTCTGCATCTAGAAAGGCAAAAATTCTCTGTTTAGCAACTCTACCCCGATTTACGCGCGATAATACGGTGATAAAATAAGGCATTAACTCTCTCAATCGATCGGGATGCTCGACGGCATAACTTTCTAGATAATTAGTAGCAAATAATTGCATATCTCCCGAAGGATGTTCGCTAAATTTTAGCAGATAATCTTGTCCGTAAGCTGCTTGAAAATTACGAGTTACTAAGTTTCGTCCAAATTGGCGCACATCTTCCCGAATGCTATCGCAGATGCTAACCATCACCTCTGGAGTCCATTCTTCGCTAGAAAATTCTGTCTTAAAAGTTTGATGGGCAAATTCCCGCGAATCATCCCATTTTGACTCAAGTAGGCGGACAGCCGCTAACATTTCCTGGGAATTGCTGCGAATGCGATCTAAATTTGCTACAAACATTTTTCGCGCTGCTTCTCGCACTGACAAAATTTCGTGACTAGCCAGCTTAACTATGTCTATTATATCAAATTCTGCTGCCCAAGTTGGGTAATGTACTCCCAGGATAAAACCTCCTAATTCTTGAGTCGCAGAGGATTTAGCTTTAAGCAATCGCAAAGCGGTATTTCGATCGATACTAGACATCCATTCTGGAATGTCTTCTCGCAGTAAACTCACTAAATAGCTGTGAACGCCTTGATGTCTTTCGGGAATCATTAACACATCAATAAACTCAGAGACTAACTGAGTAGCAAAAGCTGGATATTCTCTGCTTAAACGCCGAATAACTGGTCTAATCGCATTGCGAATTTCAGCCACAGGATTAACGGCCATTGCTATTATCAAAATACTCTGAGAACCGATCAAAGTTTCATCGGGTAATTGACCAAATAATCTAACTCCCACTACTCGCACTCGTTCGTAGGGCGATTCTAGTAGAGACTCTATCAAATTCGGGGGTAAATTAGCAGCATTTATTTCGTGATTTAGTAAAATCCGCGCCCCTAATTCTTGAATCTCAGGTAGGGGATGTCTGAGTAAATCAAGGATAATTCCTAATCCTAAATTTCGCAATTGCGGTGTAAAGCTAATTAGCAAAGTTTCGGCGATTTCTTTCGCTATTTCCCCTAATTCGGTTGGTTCTCCTGGGAAAGCTAACAATTCAGCGATAATTCGTGCGATTAATAATCTGGCAGTATTATCATTAATAATGGATGAACTCAATAAGCGACGAGCAAATTGGCGAGTATCTGTTTGTGCGCTAGTCACTAATGCAGCAATAAATTGGCTGTCTTCTAAGAAATATTCCCGCTGTTCTTCTATCCAGCGGTAAGCCGATCTCCGTGCATTTTGAGATACGCAATTGGCAACAGCAAGAACTAATTTTTTGTTGGCTGGCTGTCTGTGATAGCCACCGTTTATGACTAAATTGAAACTGAGTTCGGCTGTAACTTCGTAGGGTTTGCTAAGAAGCTTTATAATTGTGTTAATGTCAATATTTGCACAAAATTGTTGGCAATCTTTTAAAGCTTTAACGGCAAAATGATGAACGGGCTGACAATTACTTTCTAATAACAATTGTAGTAGCGCTTCTGGGTTTTGCTGCCACAGTTGAGGAAATGCTTCTTCTCGAACTTCGGGTTCTGGGTCTCCAGGTTTATAGGTTTCCTGACAACGCCATGCTTTGTTATGGGGAAATAAAACATAGCGGGGACTATTCTCATATAAAATGTGGTTAAATGTTAAATAGCCAGCATAACTATCCCAGTCGCGATTATAATGAATGCGAGTCCAGTCTGAGTAATTCCATACCTGAAAATCGCTGTTTTTAACTTCCCCGGCATCAGCATCGGTATATTGAAGGAGAAGGGTGACAGCCATTTTTATATAATCAGAATCACTTTCTTCACCTAATTGTTTAAGAGTTCGCCAAACCCGCCGTTGTAGATAGTCGCGAGTTTTATTGCTGTAGGCAATTCTCGCACGATCGCTCTCCATTTCCTGGACAAATTCATTGAGTTTAACTCTTTCGTGCTTGCGGGCTTGAGGATTATAATGATATTCGTATTTTCTCAAGTATTCGCCTTCTGGAAGTCGGATATAATTACCATCGCTGCGGAACATTGCCGATTCTTTTTCCAATCGACGAGTAAGAATCGCAAAAACTTCGGCATCATGGCGATATTCAGCCATCTTGAAAATGTGACGAATTTGTTTAAAATAGTTTGGTTTTAGCGGTGCAGTCGATAAAATATTAAGTAGGGCGGGACGCACTGAATTGTTGTCAATTTGATAGATAGTATCGAGGACGGAAAAACGCTGAGGTTCATTGTTATTAAGATAACTAATTAAGGCTGTTGAGAATGCCTCCGCTGAACCATTTTGTGCTATTTCTCGCAATTCTAATGGCAGTTGTGCTATTTTTTCAGAACGCAATGTTGCTTTTGTTTCTTCATCGGATAATTTAACAATTGCTTCCCAGGCGATGCGACCAACAAATTCGGGCATTTTGGGTTCAAGAGGAAGGCGATCGCCATTTACAATTCGCTGAAGTACGGGAATTGCACTCTCATCGCCACACCAACCCAAGGCCCAAGCAATGCAATAATCTCTTAAGCGATCGCCACTACGAAATAATTGAATTAACAATGGCGCAGCTTCCCGGATCTTCAATTCCCCCGCACGCCAGATGGCACGTTCCAAGGGCCATTTACTATTGCCACCACGAGCGAGACGATTGATAATAGCTTGTTTACGCGGATCTCCAACTGAAATCTCTACAACTGTGGCGGTTTGGGGTACAGCAGGCGCAACATTTACCCCTGCACTCGTAACGTCGCGATAGCCTTTTTTAGTCTTTTCCCCAACCAGCTTATCAAATACTTTTTGAGCTTGTGCCAAAGGCACCGCTTTATCAGTTTTTGTCCCTTCTTTGAGGTTCGTACCTCGGCGACCGTAGCGGAAGTTTACCAGATAAAGGTCTTCCCCTACCTGGCACAGATCCACTTCATAAACCTTATCGGAACCTGCTTCCTGGAAATGAAGAGTAGTTTGTTTAATCAGTTTCATCAGATTTACCGCCAGATGCCTTATTTGTCGTTATAGCTTACTCAGAGGAAGATCGGGGAGAGGGGCAGAGCTGTTTCATTTTCCCGAAACCCGTCAGGGACTAAAGTCCCTGCCTAATAGCTGAAGTCGGTTTAAACCGACTCAAATACTAGCTGTCTAGTCGTCTTCAGACGAATTTTGCACTTGAGACAGGGACTTTAGTCTCTGTCAGACTATAGCTTTAAAAGAATGAATCAGCACTGCCTCCGTTTCCCTCACAGCGGGCATTGCAAAAAAATGTAAAAAAATGTTGCATTGTTTCTCTCCTTGTGTTACATTTCTTAATAAGGTTGAATTTAAACGAGGTTCGCGATCATGGAAACTAAAGAAACAACCAAATTGGGCTTTACCGATTTCGCCGAAACTTGGAATGGTCGTCTGGCCATGCTCGGCTTCGCAATTGGCCTTGCTACTGAGTTCCTGACTGGTCAAGGTATTTTGTCCCAGTTGGGCTTGATGTAATCCATTACCCTAGATACTAGATTACGCGCGATCGCCCTCCACAAAGCGCGATCGCCCCACTCTTCACAAAGTCCTCTTCAGATTACCTGAAGGGGACTTATTAATTTTAAGGCGTGGTTGCGGTAGAGAACGGGCTGAGGGTTCGCTTTGGGGAGGTGACTTTAATTTCTTTTAAGCAGCTTATGCAGCTCTAATTCTTGGTGGCAATAATGACCTAACCCAACACCCTCAGCAACTAGGCGCTTAAGGATCGGAGCGATAATCTCTGCCGTAAAATTTTCATTGATAAAAGACAAAATTGCTCGATTCCACCAACCCTTAGAACTCATTATTTCTCAGTTCGCGATCGCCACATTTTTTCCGGCGTAGCCAGGGAAACCGAAGTAATGTCCTACAGCACCTCATGCCATCAGAACTGGGACATTAAATGAAAAAACTAATACTGTCAGGGCTACTGGCCGTATTTGTGGCAACAACTGCACTTGGCAATACCACAACCCCAACTATTGAGCCAATTCGGCGAATGTCAAGCCCCGAAATTCGAGAGACGATTGCTCAACCTACGACCTATATTTTTGAGGGAACTAAAGGGCGAGAACTCACCCTATCTCTGTGGGCGGGAAGCTTGACAGCAGAACTATTTAGCCCCAGTGGTCAAAGATTAGGCATCATTCAAACAGAGGTAAGCCAATGGGTAGGGGTATTACCGGAGTCAGGTCTTTATCGAGTAAGGATCACGCCCAAAAAACAGACAACTAGCTTTGTTTTGGAACGTGACTTTAAAGCAATCTGGTCATATAAACCAGAGCGCCAACTCCCGATGGCGCGAGGAGCAAAAGATACCAGCATTGAACTTAAATTATCCGCCTACGAAATCCAGCCTTTAACAATTCAGGCGAAAGTTGGGCAAACAATGACAGTCACCGCTAAGGATGTAGACGTAGCGATCGAATCTCCATCGGGAGAACTGCTCGATCAAGGCAACGGCGAAGCCTTAGCTAAATTACCTCAATCTGGAGTCTACCGCATTCTGATAGTGGCCAGTAAATCAATACAAACATCAGTTAAAGTTACTCTGCGATAAATTGGTAATTGGTAATTGGTAATTGGTAATTGGTAATTGGTAATGGCTAATGGCTAATGGCTAATTACCCATCCTCCCCATTCTCCCTCTCTTTTCCTCTTTCCCTAGTCCCTAGTCCCTAGTCCCTAGCCCCTTCTTTTCACTTAATATAAGTTACAGGATAATCAGGATTAGCTGGATTACCCATCAACCGCTGATTTTTACAATCCACAAGCAAATCTAACTTCTCCAAAACCACCTGACCAATTAATACCTCATCACCTGTCACCAGTGCATCCTCCGTAGTCCTACGCCCCTCAACTTCAATTAATATAGCCTCCGTTACTCCTACAGTTTCCTGACGACCATCAGCATACTTGACAAGCTGCTGTGCTATAATTCGTAAACCTAGCTGCTCTACTATCTTTGCTGAAATTACTAGGTAAACTGAGCCTGTATCTACTAGACCTTCCGTTTCACACTCACGCAATAGCCGAGGTGCGAGCAAACCTCGACTGACTAGAGCTTCATCTATTGCATTTGTCAGCTTAACTTGAGTGTAAACTGCCCCCATGTTCTTAATTCCATCTAGTTCTAATTTATTTAATTCTTTCATATAAAATTACCTTTCGCTCTTTTCCTACTTAGATTATATGAGTTTTGCTAACTGAGACGCGATCGCACCTTTCTACCAGGAAATAGCGAGCCTACGGCGGACTTCGCCAACACAGCTCCCAGACAACAAGCCCAACAGCCGCAAATAGTTTCTTTCCTCAAATAAATAGCAGTCAGTGCTAGTTTAGAAGTAGAGAGCGAAAAGCCTAACTCCCAAGGGATACAGCAAAAGTCGATCCAGCCGCAGCTCCCCTCATCGGGACAAACAACCGCAACAGTAATGTAAGAGGCAGATATGTCTAAATATGACTCCCAATTAAGATGCTCCTTTTGTGGCAAGTCGCAGGAGTATGTCCGTAAGTTAATTGCCGGGCCCGGCGTGTACATTTGCGATGAGTGCGTGGAACTGTGCAACGAAATTTTAGAAGAGGAGTTTTTTGACTCAAGCAAAGCTGCTGTTGGAACGTCCAACTCAGAGATGCGAGAATCTCTCTCAAACCCCACGCGATCGCAACCACGCAAACCCGGAAAGTCCAAAACCTCTACAACTGCCATTCTCAAACCAGTAGACATCAAGCAACACTTGGACAACCACGTAATCGGCCAACACTCGGCGAAAAAAGTGCTTTCAGTGGCCGTTTACAACCACTACAAGCGTTTGAGTGTCGATCGAGATAAGGCTACCAAGTCTGGCCCTGATGATGCCGTAGAACTCCAAAAATCCAATATCTTACTCGTTGGGCCCACAGGTTGCGGCAAAACCCTCCTTGCTCAAAGTTTGGCGCAAATGCTGGATGTTCCCTTTGCAGTAGCGGATGCAACGACGCTGACTGAAGCTGGCTATGTCGGTGATGATGTGGAAAATATCTTACTCAGGCTGCTACAAGTAGCAGACTTCGATGTAGAAACTGCCCAGCGCGGTATCATTTACATTGATGAAATTGACAAGATTGCCCGTAAAAGCGAAAACACTTCCATTACGCGGGATGTTTCCGGCGAAGGCGTACAGCAAGCTTTGCTGAAAATATTAGAAGGAACGGTGGTAAATGTCCCCCCTCAAGGTGGCCGCAAGCATCCTTACCAGGATTTTATTCAACTTGACACTAGCAAAATTCTATTTATCTGTGGCGGTGCTTTTGTTGGTTTGGAAAAAATAGTTGAACAGCGTCTCGGTAAGAAATCTTTGGGCTTCATTCAGCCACAGGAAGCGGAGGGTGTAGCTAATGGCATTCCGGCAAAGGATAAACGTGCAGCAGATATTTTGCAACACGCACAACCTGATGACTTGGTGAAGTTTGGCTTAATTCCTGAGTTTGTGGGACGGATGCCTGTAGTAACGGTGATTTCGCCCTTAGACGAGGCGGCTTTGATGGAGATATTAACTGAGCCCAAAAATGCGCTGGTTAAGCAATATCAAAAGCTGCTGAAGATGGACAATGTGCAGTTAGATTTTCAGGGGGATGCGCTGAAGGCGATCGCACAGGAGGCCTATCGTCGCAAAACTGGTGCGCGGGCTCTCCGCAGCATCTTGGAAGAGTTGATGCTGGATGTGATGTACGAGTTACCCTCCCGCAAGGATGTGGCTCGATGTACTATCACTAAGGAAATGGTGGAGAAGCGATCGACTGCTGAATTACTCTGGCATCCTGCTTGGCGAAAACAGCACGAAACTGCATAATTCCCAGTTAACAGTTAACAGTTAACCGTTAACCGTTAACTGTTACCAACTTTTTCTCCTTGACTTCCACCGGCGCACTTAAGGCCTCTTCCAAATCAGCACATCCTAATTTTTCCTCTAAAATTGCCATCACTTCGCGGCCGAAATCATTAGAATTTCGCTGCCAAGCATCTAAACAAACTTGCCCAAAAAACGAACCAAAAGGTTCAGGATTCCACAACAACTTCCTGGCATTCCAAGGCATTAAACTCATCGGATCGTAACCAGGTTTAAGAATATCTTTCTTAAACGCATACTCTTCTAAAATAGTATGAGGCTGCAACCCAATAAAGAAAATTGCAGGTTCCACCTTATCAGCGCCAAAAATTCGTTCTAATTCCCGATGATAGGCAATAGTTTGACGAATCGTATCAAAGGTTTCATCAATCACATTAAATGAATAGTTCACCGAAACCAAATCGTTAAAACCCGCCGCCTTCAAATCGCGGCAATTTTCCAAAACTACGCGCAAATTATAACCCATTCGCATCTTTCTAACGAGTTCCTGAGAACCGCTAGTAATGCCAATTTCAAAGTAATTCATCCCCGTTTTCGCCATTAATTCGCACAACTGCGGCGTTAAGTTATCTGCGCGAATATAAGCGGCCCAGTGAATATCAGTCATCCCGGCATCAAGGATTTTCTGCAATAACTCAACAGCATCATCGATGTATTTACGTGCGGGGATAAATTGAGCGTCGGTAAACCAGAAATTACGAATGCCGCGATCGTATAATTGCCGCATTTCTGCAACTACTTCATCCGCAGGATTAATCCGCACTTGCTTACCTTCAATTACTGTATAAATGCAGTAGCAGCAATTATGAGGACAGCCGCGTTTAGTTTGTACGCCAACGTAGAAATCTTGGTCTTGAAAGTAATACTGTAATTCCGGCCAAATGGTTTCAATGTAATCGTAATTACAAGCGGTTTTTTCAATATTAGCTGGCTTTTCGTGAATCAAGCGATCGCGCGGCGTAGTTTCGCCAACAATATAACACCGTTCGTTACTAAGATCCTCACCCCGCAACAATTTTTCTAACAGCGCCTCTCCTTCACCTACGGAGACAATCGTCCCCGGAGGTAAACTGCGGCCCAATTGCTCGTAAAACACGCTGACAGCACCACCACCTACTACTAAACGTGCATCGGGATGATATTTTTGGGCGCGTTTCAACCCCCGTTTGATTAAACCCAAATTACGCCAGAGTTCCGCATAGTAGGAAGTTGCTAACCGCAGTCCCCCTAATGCGCCTCGCATTTTAATCAAAAGATTTTTAGCATAATAAAACTCAAAGGCATTCTGAAGCGGATTCCCACCTCTACCGCCTACTGGTGCGTAAATCTGAATATCTCGCCAAGAGAAAACTAGCAATGTTGGCTGAAATTCATCTACACAAGCATCTAAGGCACTATTAAAATCCAAAGGAGGTACCGCACCCAGATCGAAAATCCGCTGCTCTACACTGGGAAAGAGCTTGTGAACATGATCGGAGAGGTAGACAACCCCTATCGGAAAAATAGGATTACAAGGGAGGCGAACGTAGAGAACTCGGTTTTCCATGATGTTTATTATATCGGAAATTACGAATTTTAGAGGGTTCTTTAATTTCACTCTAGTTATAGCAAGCTTAGTTAGTAGTTAGGGCTTGCTGAATAAGTTAAGAAAAATCGCGTAGGCTCCGCCAGCCGCAGGCATCGCGCTTGATGGGCAATTCAAGCTCGGTGAAACATAACTTTTTGTTTACTATAACTTGCCCAGTTATAGCTTTTGATAATGACTGACCCGTAAATAGGTGTGATTTTCGGTTTGTGACATAAAAACACACAAAAAACCCGTCTTAACCAGGTAGAAAGGTTCATTACTAAAAAAGTAATAGCAATAGCTGTTTGTGAAGTATTATCAAGTTTTGCCATCACTCGATTCAGGCTAAATCTTCTTTTTCCTTGTCCAAATTTGCCCTCAATTGCATTTCTAATTCTTTCATCTTCTGAGGCTTGTTTCTTTGTTTCTTTGCTCACATTAGCTGGTGGCCTTCCTAGCGGAGGCCCACTAATTCTAATTCCTCTTTCTTTACACCAGGCTCGATTTTCTCTCGTCCGATAAATTCGATCTGCATGGACTGATTCTGGATAGTATCCTGTATAATTTTTAAATGCTTCTACTTGTGCTTTCAAGTCTCCTGATTCGTTAAAATTATCCCAACTTATCCGGTCTAAAAATACATATCCTTCAATGCAACTCGCTGACAGTTTTGCTCCAAACTCGACGGGTTTTCCTGCTTTTCCTCTCACAATAGGACGGATGTGCGGTTGACTTAAACTTACTA
>NZ_JAQMUA010000385.1:0-6188 GCF_028330895.1 Kamptonema animale CS-326
GCTAATACTTTCTCGCCGAGTTTAATCGCGGCTCTAGTCGCTCCTGCTCTAATGTCTCCGCTCATTGGCCGACCATCAGTTTGCCAAATTAGGGGACAAGGAAGGGGGGAAACTATGTTATAGAGTGTCCGTAGGTAGTCGATTAAACCTTCTCCGTCGGGGCAGCTAATGGCGATCAGTTGGAGTTGGGAGATATGGGGGGATATGCTAGACCAGAGCCGCGCAAAGTCTTTTTCTCTCCCTATTTGAGTGTGAATTTCTATTGCGTCTGCACCGGCTTGCAACACTAAAGGCGCGATCGCAGCGGGTGCAGATACGTAAGAACGAGTGAAAATTAGCTGGCTGGGGCAAATCGGGAGACATCGACCGCAACCATAGCAGCGCTGGTCAAGAACGCCTGAGAAGTCCGCGCCACTATCTTCAAAGACAATGGCAACGGCCGGACAAACTTTTTCACAGGGCCGCCAGCAATCCGTGGGACAATGAGCTGGGTTGAATTCGGCTTTGCGAAAATGCGGGTCTTCGCCATCGTTTAAGCTCACCATTAGCAGGGGTAAACCTTGAAACCCAAAATTTCGGGTGCGGGCCTCGGTTCCTAGATAGGAGGACACTTGTAGGGCCGATCGCGCCGCTGCGATCGCGGCGGGGTCTGCGGCCACGTCGATACAGTCAGCGCCCGCTAGGGTGTAAGCCAAGGTTAGATTCCGAACCGCAGGCAAATGTTGGTAACTGGCTCCGCAAATCAATTTGAACCAGTGGCCGTCTTGCAGTGAATTTAGAGGATGGTAGCGATCTATCACCCTTATATGCTAATGCTTTGTGCAAAAATTTGGGAGAACTGTAGCAACTAAAGTTGTTAATTTAGTATTGCCGTAGTGCTAATGTCCCGCCGCTGTTGGGCGCAGTTAAGGATACCGCGCCCGACGGCGGCGTTACATTTCCCGGCAAACCAAGCGTAAGTGGTCTGCAACTTCTTGGTTGATACCTAATTTACGGTTTCTACGATCTTAGTTTGTACTTGCAGCCAGACGATAAAAGTAGTTCCTTTTTTGATATCATTCTTTCTAATTCCCACAGGCAACCACTCTGGTTTGACGGGGGAAAATGCTTGTATTTCACCTTGCATTTGCTGTACTAAATTTTGAGCGATCGCTAAACCCAATCCCGTACCGGGAATCTCTGTATGTGCCTTTTCTCCCCGGTAGTGCCGCTCAAACAAATGCTCTAAATCCTGTGGTGGAATCCCCGAACCACTATCACTAATTCCAATGCCAACTAAGGGCGAATTAGCTATAGATAATTTGGGGTTTTGATTATTTCTGTCTTCTACTTTGACTTTAATATAAATCTGTTTTCCAGCCTGAGTATATTTCAAGGCATTATCAAGTAAATTACTCAAAACTTCTCGCAAGGCTTTGGCGTTAGCTTGCACCAGTGGTAAATTATTGGGAATCTCTGCTTGTAGTTTTAAGTGGCGTTCATCTGCGATCGCACGAGCTGACTCTAACAGGGGATTTAAAACTTCGGCAACGGAACAAGGCTCCGAAAAATTAGCCGCAGGTAGTAGCTCAACAGCGGGAAACTGGGAAATTTCAACCAGGCGAGAGTTTTGAATCTCTTCGCTTTTGCTTGTTGGCTCCAACTGGTTCGGTAGTATCAAATTTTTCTCGCCGATGTCAACATTGCGATCGATCTGTTGTAGCAACTCCGAAAGGCGATCGCTCTCGCGAACGATGCTGACAGCTACTTGTCGATTTTTGTCCTCTACCAATAACCGTTTCATCAACAGCTTACCAAATGTTCGCAAGGCTGTCAGCGGACTTTTGAACTGGTGTAGCAAATTGTGCATCGTATCGTACTGCTGAAGCTGAAGCTGCTGCTGTTTGCCCGCTTGCTGCTGCATCCACTGCGATCGTTGATCTAAAACGCAGGCGATCGCTAAACTATGAGCAATTCGCTGCATCTGAGCTTCTTCCCGTTCATTCCAAGATCTGTCTTTCCGACCGCTGACAAGCAAGCCCATCATCACCCCTTCGTGTAGCAAAGGCAGCACAATTTGAGGCTGCTGCCAATCATTCTCCTGACGTTCCTCTCGCTCAGAGTTACAGTCAACACCTTCAAGGTAATCTGGGGCGATCGCAGGTATCGCTGGTAGTTTCTTTACAGGAATTTCTGGAGAGAGCAACCGGGGAGTCGGGTTAACCGCCTCCATTTCTTGTTGCGACCACAGCGTCCAACCCTCATTTTCTTCCCACTCCACAGATGTTTCAGGGTAAGCCACGATTGGAATTAGCTTCGCCGCACCCTCTGAAGCCAATTCTTCTGTCAAGTAGACTACACTAAAGGTAGCCCCCAAACTGGCGATTAACCCTACCTGCGATCGGCAAAGGGTGACAAATTCAGAACTGGCGGGCATTAACATGAGGGCAGCATTAAGATATCTAACAAAAATTATAAGTATGTAACAGCTCAGAGGCCATAGGTAACAAGTTAGAGATTTTCTCCTCTGATTTTCTCAGCCATCGCTGACCTAAAATCAGGAGTAGAGGTAGCCTCTAAAAACTGAAAGGCTTGGATTGTCTGGGGTGGGGTCGGAAAAATCTGTACAATTCCCTTTTTTGTGCTTTGTAACAATATTAAAATTGTATCGATATATTAAAAAAAGTTGAAGTTTGGAGCCAGAAAGGATATAATTCCCTCGGATTTGGTAGCTATAACTACACCCGTCTGTTCACAGAGGAGGTAAAGAAATTGGCCAGGAGACGCAAGCGCAAAAGCCGCCGCAGACAAGAAGGACGCCGTATTCTTGAGTGTGTGCCTCAATATAGCATCGAAAGCGGCGAAGATAAACCAGTAACGGCAGCGCGCAAATTCATCCATGCTGAGGGGATCGTCCCTCCAGCCTTGCTGTTGGTCAAGAGAAACGAGCATACCACAGATAGATACTTCTGGGCTGAAAAGGGTCTTTTCGGAGCGCAATACGTCGAAGAGAACCATTTCCTATTCCCCAGTTTAAAAATGATGATGGAAGCCGCTCTAGAAAAAACTGCTGTGGGGGTAACGGGTCGCGCTTAGCTGAGATCGAAGGATTAGCTGCAACCTTAAACCTTTGTCTGGGGGTAGGGGATCTCTTATTGGTTCATTGAGTGCCCACTGAGTTTCAAGCGAACATTCCTGTAGGGAATAGTATCAGGAGCGTTCGCGAGTTTAACAGTTGGCACTCACAATATCATAAATCCTCTTACCACTGAGAGGAGATGGTAACTTTTACATTAATTAACCATTGGCTTGCATAGTCTGAGCAGTCTCTACCAGCAAAGGAAATATTCCAACATCAAGCTGTTTAATCCGCCGCCTTCAAGCCTAGAGCTTTTTGCATAGCGGCTAATTCGTCGCGGTGAGCTCTGACGGTAATTAAACTCTGAGTTTGGTTCCCTTCCAGAGTTAATCCTTCGAGTTTAAGCGAGACTTGTTCAGAGCGTCCAGCTTTTTTCCAGTAAAATATTCCCGCTAGGGGCGATACCAGCACCAACAGCAGGAAAATTCCCCCTCTAGCAGGAACTAACATCGATAAGACCAAGCCCAGGCAAAGCATCCCTACGGCACTCAACATCGTTAAAAAAATAGCCAGGAACCAACTAGGGCGAACCAAGCCTTCAAAAGTAACTTGATGGCTAGGATCATCTACGGCGGCGACCCGGTAAGATCTTTGCGAAAAATATGCTTTCAACTCACTTGCCAGAACATCTTCAGCTTGCTCAGACACGAGTTTAACTTGTTCTGTTCGGTCTTTAACTGAAGCCTTGATGAAGAAAAACAAACCTACAGCCAACAGCAGCGTCAGCAAAAATGTTGAGGAAAGAACGGCAGTATTCATCTCGGAGGAGCGCTTTTAATGGAAATAGTCTCCTCCTACTTTACATAAATTTAGCGGTTTAGCTTGCGCGATCGCCAAGGAGCAGATCGCGCAAGTAGGTCAAATAATGGCCTATAGGGTTGTGCATCAAACGTAAGAGGGCACTAACCCATTTGGCCAGATTCTAAGTTCCGGTGTCGGTGTTGAGACAGACCATTCCCCTGACCTGTATACTCGTGCCAAAGCCGAGCGAGGTCTTGAGATTGATGCCGCCATTCCGGGAAGATTTGATACATCCGCCGGGGGCGTCCGCGCCCTTCTACTTTTTTCCAGTAACCTGCGATTACCCCTTCATCTTCAAGGAATTTAAGAGCGCTGTAGAGAACTGTGTCAGAAAGTCGGTAGATTGGGAATTCCCTTTCTAGTTGCCCGATCAGCTCAGTTCCGTAAGAATCTCCGTGCAATAAGACGGAGAGAATATAGCACACTGCTAGTTCCTTGTTGAGATACACAGGGGGAGGGTCTTGAAAAAATTGATAGATATTCTCAAATTTCATTTGACTAGCCCTGTAACTATCCCCTCCAATCTATCGCGCCCAACAGAAGGAATTACTAACATCTTAGGTTTAACGGCTTAACCAATGTGGGAAATAACGTAATTTCCTCGCTCAAAGTCAGAAAATCTATATCTAAGGGTGTAAGCGTTTCCTCGAATCTGCGATGTGGGCAGAAATTGTAGAGGCTATTGACACTCGACCTAGTTTAGAGGTACAGGGATCGGTGGCTGAGCATTAGCGAGCGCGGCACTGAATTAACCCTTGCGATCGCTGTGGGAATATTTAGGCAATGTCTCCTAGTCTGTTAGAGATTAATAATGCGATCGCCAAGCCTCAAGTAGTATGTCAGATGGATATCTAAGTTTATTAAGTTAGATTTAATTCTTGGAGAGCAGGTAAAAAGTTTTTATTTTCATGACTAGGACGCGAAAGTTTTATCAAAGCAAACCGTTGTAGTGGAGTTAGCAAAGCCCATTTCTCAACAGTTAGTTGAACACCTATTTCTTGGGCTTTTTCCTGAACTGTGTCGGGTATATTTGCAGCATCCATCCAAGCTGGATTGGGCTCTACTACTAAATCGGTGGCGGGGCTATTCGTATACTTAATAATCAGCTTTTGTAGTCCTTCTCGGTAAACTTGAATGTCCTCTGGCTCGCTGCAATTTCTTTCTACTAACCCTTGACGTTCCTCTGGACTAAATTGATTCCAGTGAGACAATTTTAATTTAATTCCGCAAGTATCAAGCTTGTAGCGTACTACCATAGGAATGCAGCGTAGGTTTGTTACAAATTCATCTTCAAATCGAAAGTAATCAGCCATAGTTAATTGTTGTTTTTGATTTATTAGAGCGCTCGCTTATGATTTTTTTTAGTAAAGTAAGGTATTTTGACAGCCCTTGTTTGAAAAATTTTCAATTCCACCTATTCATCTCGATTGGTTGTTTGCCGAATTATCAAGTAACTAATTGAAAGAGCAAAAATTGCGATTGCTAAACCAATCAAATCTAAGGCTGTTTTCTTTTCCAAATCTAGAATAATAATTTTTCGAGCTACCGCTATCAAAGAAGTAACAATAACCAATTCTACATGAACAACGTGCTTTTTGAGATAAGCTGTGATATTTTCTAATATTTCTAGAGCAATTAACACATTTAAAAATAATCCAAATACTACAAACAATTTATCTTTTAAGATATTATCGCTTTGAGTTAGCAGCTCTCGACTCAGATAAATTACTAAGTCAAAAACAGAGCCAACAATCACCACCATCATCACTAAAGATAGGAATTTAGAAATTATTGCCTCTAGAGTTTCGATGATGTGGAGAAAGTTTTCATCTTTGCTATAGTAGATAACTGCCTGGAATAATTTCTTAAAATTCATATTTAATCACTAAGAATGCCCCTGTATGTATCAAGGTGTCAAGACGATAAAGCTGAATAAAACGATCTTCAGCTTAAAGTTTATTACCATATAATGAAGTCGTTGTCAAGGTAGAGCAGGATAAGGATGTTTAAGTTTAATATCAAACAAAACAAAGCCCCTGTCTGAGTATCAGAAAGAGGCATTGTAGATTAAGATCCCTGGCATCGAGCTATTTTCCCAGGCAGTGACCCACCAAGTATCTTCGCCACCGCAGCGTTTAACATCCGAGTTCGGGATGGAATCGGTGTGGTTCCACCGCGTCATAAACACCAGGAAAAGCTGTAAGGGTATAAGAGCCCTGAAGACTGCAAAGAAACAAGTCATCATCAAATCAAAGTCAGAGGTCAAGCC
>NZ_JAQMUA010000386.1:0-7699 GCF_028330895.1 Kamptonema animale CS-326
CCCTGCCCCTCTGCCCCTCTGATCCCCCGCTCAAGAGCTCATCTGCCCCCCTGCTCCCCTGCCCCCCCGCCCCCTCGCTCCCCATCAAAGGGCGCTGCCAGGTGAGGGCAGAGAGGCCATCGGCACCGCTACCGCGAATGAGGTTGTAGAGGAGAGTTTCGGCGCGATCGCTGGCTGTATGGCCTGTTACGATATAGGGGTAATTGTGGGCGATCGCAACTTCAGCTAAAACTTGATAGCGCCATTGTCGGGCTGTAGCCTCAGTTTTCGGTATTTCCTCGGCTATTTGCCGATAGAATGGTAATTGCCAATTGAGAGCTAATTCTTCTACGCGATCGGCATTAGCTTTCGAGTCTGTACGCCAGCGGTGATCGCAGTGTACAATTGCCAAACCCCAACCCCATTTTGGCTGTAAATCTAATAGTAATTTAGTTAAGCATAGAGAGTCTTGTCCGCCGGATACTGCTACTAATATCCGCTGATTTCGCGGCAATAATTGGCGGTGGATTAACAAGTAGTGAAATTGAGCGTGGAGATGCGTCCATTTACTAGATTTCATGACGGGAACAAGAATTTTCACCACTTTGAGTTTAGCAGGCCAAAAAAAAGCGATCGCATCTCTTTTTTGAGGAAGTGCGATCGCTTTTATTCTAAAATTGTCTGGTGACTAGATTAGAGGATGATGAAATTCGCGGCCAGTATTGGGTCTTTATGGAATATTTCAATTGTATTCCCAGGACTGAGAGTAATCCGAGAAAATAGCTCTCCAGTAAAAGAATTTGGGCCATTGAAGAAGTTTCCTGGTGCTGCTAAAACTGCGTCTGCACTGCTAAAACCTAGACCAGATGCTAGCTGGATTTTGTCATCAGCCGCTACAAAATCATTAATTCGATCTTGACCATTTGCTGCCCCAAAGACAAAGGTATCCAGACCATCACCACCAGTAAGATTGTCATTGCCAGCACCGCCAATCAAGCTATCATTGCCACTATCGCCGTTAAGTATGTCATTGCCATCACCACCGATGAGGGTGTCATTGCCACCTACACCGTTAATGAGATCGTTACCACCTAAACCGTTGAGAGTATCAGCTAAATCTGTGCCTATGACTTTATCATCACCCTCAGTTGCAGTTGTTGGCGTTGAATCTTGAACGATAAATCCGTCAAATTTGTAGCCAATATCTGCAAGCAATGCCAAGTCAACTTTGGTAGGAATGAATGCTAAAGCACCACCGCCGTTACCAAGAAGAGATGGCAGTCCACCACTACTCACAATACTGGCTGGATGTCCCAAGTCGGGAGTAAGAGGAAAAGGATTGCCCGCATTAGCAGCCCTAGCGTTGGGTCCGTCAAAAGAGGTTCCAACAGTTCTGGCACTGAAAGCTGGTGCAAGACCAATACCTAGAGCGTGTTCTATCTCATGGGCAGCAGTGATAAAAAGACTCTGACCTGCGGTATTATCGCTCAGGTCAAATGGAGTTAGATCCGTGAGATTTGCAGTATTAAATGTGATACTCGCTGTAAAAGGTTCATAATTAATCCCATTGATCCGATCAGGTAAAACATAGGAAAAACCTTTTTCATCAGTAAAACCACCAGGGGTTGTATAGCCAGTAGCGCCTGTAAGAGGTTGAGCAGCGACAAAGATTCGTAGATCGTCTATCTCATTGTCCAAAACAACCTTCTTTTTTTCTCCCGTTGGACTTTGAGGATCGGATACCCAGAACTCCGTACCAGTGGGAACATTGGGAAATTCATCAAGAATGACAGATTCCCAGTAGTCAGCGACTAATTCCAAAACCTTTCGGCGGTTGGGGTCATTGAAAAATCCATTGGTATCAAACCGATAATCGAATTCAATGTTAAAAGTGCTTACCTGAGAAGGCGCACTAGCGCGACCTTGAGCTTTACCTACAGTCTCATAGTGTTCTAAAGCATTTTTTACCTCCTGCTTAAAAATGGCTTGGGTCGCATCGTAATTATTGACGAGGTAGAATTTTTCATCAAAGGCTGTTGGCGGCGTTGGTGTAGGCGTAGGCGTAACCGCAGGTGTAGGTGTAGGCGTGACCGCAGGTGTAGGCGTAGGTGAGACCGCAGGTGTAGGAGTAGGCGCGATCGCAGGTGCAGGCGTAGGTGTTACCGTAGGTTCAGGCGTAGGTGTCACCGCAGGTGTAGGTGTAGGCGTAACCCCAGGCGTTACGGGAGGTATGGGTGTCAGTGTAGGCCTAGGTGTCACTGGAGGTATTGGTGTCACCGCAGGCGTAGACGTTGGATTAAACGGTTTCCCATCGGTTCCCAAAACCAATATTTCCAACCCGTTAGCTTTGCCATCACGGATTTCTCCATAAGACGGGTTATTTAGTCCGTCTAAAATCTTGTCTCCAGCTTTAAATCCCAAGATGGTATCCTTACCTTCTGCGGGATTGATAATAAAGACATTATTGCCTTCGCCACCGATGAGGTAGTCGTCGCCGAGATTGCCATGAACGGTGTCATTGCCATCGCCGCATAGGATAGTATCATTACCTTTGCCACCGTAGAGCAAGTCGTCGCCTTCGTTCCCGAAAACTAAATCGTCACCGAGATCCCCGCGAGAAACGTCATTGCCAAAACCAGAATAGAGGATGTCCTTGTCTTTACCGCCGTAGATGGTATCGTCGCCTTGTTCGCCAGAGAGGGTATCCTCTCCAGTTAGACCAAACATCGTGTCGGAACTAGAGGTTCCAATAAGAGCGTCTGCGATCGCACTTCCCAAAAATTCCGTCATAATTGTTGCGTATAGAACCCGTCAATTTATCTGTCAGGGTCGATACCTCGCTTTTTATGCGGATTGTCGGTGTTTGTAATCAAACTTTACAAAGATGAGTTAGCCGATAGACTTTTGAAGTGTTCTATTGGCAATGAGTTAGATAATTTTATTGATAAAAAGTCAAGTTATTCCACCAATCTCAATTATTTTACATCCCTATAATCAACTCCTTCACTGGTATCTCTACCGTACAAACTTGTAATTTTACCCGTTAAATTCTCCATTTCTTCCCTAACTTGCCTGGAAGTAATTGTATTCAAAGGTACGCCTAATTGACGCGCAATCGCCGCCGCCACCCCAATTCCTTGACCTTGATAAATATTAACTGTTAAAATTCTTCCGACTGATACAGCCATTCCCACATATCCCGAAGAACGCCCAACAATTGCTAAATTGTTTACCTTTGTAGCTAAAGCACTTTCAATACCAAAGTTATACACAGGAAGAGGAGGAATTTTGATTGATAATCCTTTAACTCCGCCTCGTAAATCAAAATCATAGGAGAAACTACCGATAGATTTTTCTGGTTCAGTTCCTCCTTTGATGATTTCCTCTCCCGTCAGGGGATCGACAACATCGCGGATATTTAATGTTTGCCTGATATAAATTTCATCTGGGATAAATAATCTTACATCTTTGCCAGACAATTTTTGTAGCCAAGCCTGGATAGATGACATTTCTTGAATCATTTCTGAGTTGGGTTTTCTGCCATTTTCTTCGAGTTCAATAACTTTATCAACGGGGTATTTAAACAAAAACCCATTCCAAGATAAGGAATTATCTTTGTAGATGCAAATATTAGCGCGATCGAAAAAGAAGCCAGCCTGAGTAAAGGGTTTATTATGTTCTAAATGGTAGGCTGCACCTAATACTGAACTTCTGATATTATAACCATCGCGATAGGGTTGGTAAATAGGTTGCCAAAAATTTCTCATCCAGAATTCAGCCCCCGCTGTATCTTGATACTTATTAATACTAGATTCTATTTTTGTCACTAACTCTTGATTGTAAATAATATCATCTTCAATCTTTTTTAAGTCTGATATTGTTAAGCCTGTAATTGTCGGTACTAAAGAGACTGATAATGTAGCATCTCGCAATTTTGGAGATTGAGATTCATAGCCGCGATAATAAGATAAACCCGCTTTTCTGGCTAATTCTGCATCTTGAGTTGTGTCAATATAGGAGTCAGCTTTAATTCTGATATTGTTTTCTTTAACTTCTACATATTCAATTTTTTGATGGGCGACATGAGGGGTAAGAGTAGAACCCGAAACGATCGTTACTCCAGCTTCTGATAGCATTTCTTTCAACGCTATATCGCCTGTTTTGACTTCTAAGCAAGCTTCGGAAACTTGAGCTTTATCTAAGAAGTTAAGGAAACATTGGGCGTAGGGTTCGGAATACCAACTTGGTATTTTATCTAAGTCAACATAGCCTAAACCACCGCGTGTAAGTACGCCGCCTAAAGGTTCCGTAGGATGATTTGAACGAACCAAGGCAACTTTTCCATTAGGGCCTAAAGATTTTTTTGCCCAAATTGCTGCACATACTCCTGGAACTTCATCTCCATAAATTACTACATCATAGTTTTGATAAATTGGAGTTGTTGGTGTGGTTGGTTCAGATAATTTGGGTGTAGTAATGTGAGCTTCTAATGTGGCGCTGGCTTGGTTGGTTTTTAGGATATAGTTAGATACTTGTCTAATATATTGAGAGTCCATTAAGAGTTTTAATGTTATTAAGAATAAGATAATTCCGCTGATTTTCTTTAGGTTGGGAAGCATTCAGTTAGATTGTTAAGGGATATTGAGAGGGCAAACGTGGCTTTTCGGTGTTTACGCTGTTGAATATACCATTTTTGGGATATTTTCGTATAAGTTGAGGATGTTTTGGAAAATTTGTGGAATGTAGCAGGTTGAGGATGGTACTTGATTTTTGGCTGTAAGTGTGATATTGGATATGGCGATGGTGATAAAGTTATTACCTAGCAATAAGAATAGCTTCTATTTAAGTTTCGCTAGGATAGATGTTAATTCTGATTTTTAAAATTTTCGTCAGGTTATATCTCATCGTAAAAAATCTATTTAGAAGTTATTAGAAAGTTTTACCTCTTTGGCCCTTTCGTTTGCTATACTAAATAGGGCTTGCTGAATCAGTTTTTTATCTCTGCAACTCCTGCTGCTTTTTCTTAGCAAAGAGGAGCAATTTTTGAGCTTCTGAATATGTAGTTGTCCCACTTTGGATCAACTTCTGCCCGTAGGATATCAAAAGCACGATTTGTAAGACGACTCATACATATTACCGAGGATGTGACTCTATCATACACCAGATCGGACTGCCGATCTCATCAAATTATTTAGTTTCTCTATTGCGAGATAAAAATCTTTATATGGTAAATCTATAGCTTAATCTCAAACAAGAAGAACTAACTACTCAGTGGTTGTGGAAAAATGTGATATCGCTGATTGAACCTCATGTTAAGGGTGATTTGATTGAGCAACTAAAACCTCCCAATGTTCCAATCTGGCTTGTCTAAGTTTTGGGTATTTGGGTACTGGTACAGAGAGTCATTGTAACATTTGCGTAAGTTTTAAGCTAACTACTAACCATTAATCACTAACAATTAACTCCTTCTTAATTCTCCCGGAAATAGCAGTGAAACGCCAAGTTAAAGTTACAGAAGTAAAAGCTAGTCCTAATACTAAACCTAACCACAAACCCACACCCCCCCAATGCAGTTGGATTCCGAGAATATAACCGCTGAATAATCCTACACACCAGTAGGAAAAAAAGCCTATCAACATCGGCACTTTTGTATCTTTCAAACCTCGTAAAGCACCAGCCGCTATCACTTGCATTCCATCAAAAATTTGAAACATTGCTGCTACTCCTAATAAGGATATAGCAGTTTTAACCACGCTCAAGTTCTCAAGGTTATTGGTATCAATATATAGGGCAACAATTTTATCAGGGATACTCCAGAAAAGTAAAGCCGTGCAACTCATAAAACAAACACCAATCCCAATACCTACATATCCCGAAAGTCTAGCACCCTCAGCATCGTTGCGCCCTACCATTTGCCCAACTCTAATCGTCGTTGCATAGGAAATACCTACGGGAACCATAAAGGTAATTGCTGCTGTTTGTAAAGCAATTTGATGAGCAGCTAAAGTAACTGTTCCCAAATATCCCATCAATAAAGTGGTGATTGCAAACAATCCAGTTTCTAAGGTAAACAGTATACCAATTGGCCATCCCATGCGAACAAGTTCCCGAAATAATTTGCGATCGAACTTAAACAAGGAACGAAAAATTTGGTAACTTCTTAGCTTGGGATTTATGAAAATAAAACTAATCGCTGCTGCGAATGTCACCCAAAAAGAAATCGTACTAGCCCAACCAATTCCCGCTAATCCGAGAGCAGGAAAACCCAATTTACCAAACATCAGTATATAATTGCCCACTACATTTAGCAATACGCCGCTGACTGTAATAAGCATCACAGAATTGGGTTGATTCAGTGCGGAAACAACATTTTTTAATACTGCAAATCCCATCGCTGCCGGAAATCCCCAAACAATAGCTCGGAGATATGTTTGTGCTAAAATAACATTGCTCGCTTCTTGACCCATAAGCATCAGGATATGGCCAGAGAACCAAAGTAAGATCATTACTGGTATAGAAAGGGCTGTTGATAGCCAAAGTCCTTGACAAGCAAGACGACTTACTCGGTCAATTTGTCCGCTACCAAAAGCTACGGCTGCGAGTGCTCCCACAACTGAAATTATGCCTGTAATAATTAACAAAAAAGTAGAAAAAGAAATTGCACCCAAAGCTCCAGCCGCTAGGGTTTGAGTTCCCAGCCAACCCATCATCAGGGTATCAAAAAAATTGGTGGCTGCTTGGGCTAGCTGGGCGGCGGCTAAGGGAATTGCTAAGTGTAGACAGGCTTTGACTTCTGATAAAATATCTGATTTTAGTAGGGAGCGATTCATTTAAAATAATGACAAGACGAAGAGGAAATAATATAGAGTTTAGATTAAATAATTAATGATATTTACACATCACCCAACTGGATGAACTTGTAAGATGAATTTTACGGATTTTAATCAAAAAATATTTGAGGCGGGAAAGATGCGATCGCGCACTTAAGCAAATCCACCTAATTAAACATAAGATCGGGATGGCTAAAAAGCTGACTGTATAAACATTCTTCCTTCTCTCCTAGATAACTAAATCCTTCTTCCTTCTTCCTTCTTCCTTCTACTTACAAGGTTGCTTCTTAAGATGAGGAGATAAAGTCTTTTCTCTTGTGTCTGCTATTTTCTACTTAGTCGCTTAGGCTGCTGCGGAGAGTTCGTTAACCATTTTCACACGACCTTTGATTACCGATCGCAGTAACCGGTTAGCAGCACTTCTGTCATCATCATTGAGGGACTCGTCAAAGGCCGCTGCCATTAAACCGTAGCGATCGGCTAGAGTAAGAACGCCTGTATCGCTTACACAAGCAAGCATTTCAGCGATGGCACCGGGGAGAAGTTGGACTGGAGGCATGGGTTTTTTCCTGAACTCTACTCTTTTATAATCTCCTGTTTCCCAGAAGTACAACGTGATTCTTAGGGTGCAGAAAGCGTGATGTTTTGGGTGAAACTGCGCGATCGCAACCGCTTTAAACCTGTGAGAAGATACCCTCAGAGCTTGTGAGTCGAGTCACAATCAATAATTGGTAATGGGTAATGGGTAATGGGTAATGGCTAATTGCTAATGGCTAATTGCTAATTGCTAATTGGTAATTGGTAATGGCTAATCGCTAATGGCTAACTATCCATCTCCCCCATCCTCCCCATCCTCCCCATCCTCCCCATCCTCCCCATCCTCCCTATCC
>NZ_JAQMUA010000387.1:0-11349 GCF_028330895.1 Kamptonema animale CS-326
GAGCCGGAGAGCTCTCCGGCTCGCACTACCACAAAATATATAACTCCAATGTACTCGAAAACGATATCACCCCCCCAGGTTTGTTGCTAGTTAGATTATACAAATTTTTTCGCCTCTGCCAAAGCCTTTTCAAATTTCACTAAAACATCCTTCTCTCGGTGAATAATTTTCTCCTGCTCTAACATCGGTCTACCAAAGCGGAAAATGCCATCTTGCTCAACATGATCTACATAAGGTAGCGTTTCAGGATGAGGCAAAAATTTTTTTCCCATCGTGTAAGGTGTATGGTAAGAAAAAGTAAAATCAGGAAACTGCTCAGTCTTGATTTCCAAATAATAGAGCGAATAATAATCCCTCGTTTCCGTATAAATACATTCCCGGCATTTATGTACTAGCTTGCGATTGTGATAATAAAATTCCCACTTATCCCAATAGTAGCCCTCCTTCATCATTTCATAATGATTATCGCAAAGCTTCAAATACAATTTATCAGAATCAACTGGACGATAAAATGCTAGCATCCCATAGGGAACCTGAGCTAATAACTTAATTGCTTGATTTTTGCGCTCGTACCATTGTTCTCGCCGCTGCTCGTACTGTTCGTTATATTTGATTGCTCTGAGACTTTTAATTTGATTTTCTTTTGCCCAACGAGAGGCCCACACTGTCCAATAGGCTAGTTGGAGAATAGCTGATATTTCACTCGATCCTTTTTCTTGCCATTCCTCTATAATTTTTTCCCAAGCTGAGCCAAAAGCTTCTCTTGATTGCTGATGTTCCTTGCGGCTTTCTGAGGCGATTTGTGCTCCTGTTTGCCGATTAGTTTTGATCTGCGATCTATGTTCTTCTCGCCACCGCTGAATATCTGCTTGGGTGATGCTGAGGATAAATCTTCTGTCGTGAACGGGATATTCCAAATCCATTCCCGATTTCCGAAAACTGCGATATTCTAAAATAGGGATTTTCCCTTCTTTTACCCAGCGCTTGCGCTCGTTTTTAGAGCAGTGCAGCAGCTCTTCTAATTCTATCGGCTCAACAGCTAACTCGCTTTTGAATGTTTCCCAGAATCTTGCTTGCTCGAAGGCATTTTCTTCTAAAATAGACAGAATTGTACTGACGAGACTCTCTTTTTTGTCCTTAGAATTGTCAGGGAGTCCTAAAAATTCGATGAGTTGGGCTTTGAGAATACGTCTGGAAGAGATTAGCTCGGCTAACATCGGGTAGCTCCAGTAGAGTCGAGACTTAGGTTAAAACTCAAATAAGTTACCTAACTATTAATATCTTAATAGATTCTCCTCTATTGAACTCTGGTAAATAACCGGCTAAGTATCTGACTTGACTCGGCGGATGGGCAGGTTTGCAATCAGTGCTGTCGCCCGTCGATCGCTTTCTAGGGAAAACTCTGTACCATCGGTTTCGAGTTCCACATAGCGAGATACTACCTCTAGGATTTCTTTTCGCATTGATTCAACCATTTCTGGAGTGAGGTCAGAACGGTCGTGGGCGAGAACGAGTTTGAGGCGGCGTTTAACTTCCTCGCGGCTGTTGTCAGTCGTGCGGGGGAAAAGGCGATCGAGAAGTGTATTAATCATGGGGCTTGCGGAGTTGTCAAGAGTTAGGCAGGTGGCAGTAAATCCGTTTAGCCGCCTATGGTAACGGCTACGAAACTGGTTAGTAGTTTCGAGTAGGATCGTTTATGTCAGTAGCGATCGCGCTCTTGAGGAAAGAGGCTGGTAACTGAACGGGGCGGCGAAGTGAGAAAATCCTGACAACATACCCTTTAAAATAGACACTTTAAATTCTTCCTCATTCCTCACTGCCAATAGTTTAACTGACAGTATACCGAGATCGGCATTTATTACCAAAACTTCGCCGCTTACTTACATAATCTTAGCTGTTAACAGCCTGCGGAGTCGAGTAAAAAAGTTATCCTGGGGGGGATTGAGTTCCAGAAACTCAACTTTTTCGCCTTCTAAGCGCCGAGCAATATTTTCGTAGGCGGTTCCAGCTAAGGATGGAGTTTCCGACAGCACTAAGGGTTCGCCCCGGTTAGTGGAAACAATTACGCGCTCGTCGTCTGGGACAACTCCCAGCAGAGGAATAGCAAGAATTTCCCGCACATCCTGCACCGACATCATATCATTAGCTTGCACCATTAAGGGTCGAATACGGTTGACGATCAGGTGGATACGTTTGACATTATGAGCTTCTAGTAAACCCACAACGCGATCGGCATCGCGGACAGCGGCAATTTCTGGTGTGGTAACGATCACGCCTTCTTGAGCGGCGGCGATCGCATTTTGAAATCCCTGCTCAATCCCTGCGGGTGAATCAATCAAAATATAGTCATATTTCTCTGCTAGTACGTTAACTAATTGTTTCATTTGTTCGGCACTAACAGCATCTTTCATCCGGTTTTGAGCGGCCGGTAGTAATACTAGATTGGGCTGGCGTTTATCTTTGACTAAAGCTTGCTCTAGTCTACATTCGCCAGCAATTACTTCTACTGCCGTATAAACGATTCGATTTTCTAAACCTAAGAGCAAGTCTAAATTTCTCAAGCCGAAGTCAGCATCAACTACCGCTACAGAGCGACCAAGTTTCGCCAGAGCCATGCCCAGATTTGCTGTGGAGGTAGTTTTCCCAACTCCTCCTTTGCCAGAAGTAACAACAATAATGCGAGCCATAATTAATTGGTAATTGGTAATTGGTAATTGGTAATTGGTAATTGGTGATTGGTGATTGGGAAGAAGTTTTGAGTTAACGGCAGTTAAAAATTATACTTACTTCTTCCTTCTTCTTTCTTCCTTCTTCCCTCTTCCTTCTTCCCTCTTCCTTCCTTAATCTATTAACTGCGACTTGTCAAAATCACTGGCTCTGCTAATACGAATCCCTTGGGTAGTCACGTAGGCGACTTCGGGGTAAAACTGAGCAGGCTGAGTCTCAGGCCCTCTGGCGACGTATTCAGCAATCCGAATTAGCATAGGTTCCATTTGCAAAGTCATAATTACACTTTTGGCATTGCCGCCTGCTCCAGCATGAACTCTACCCCGCAAACGGCCCCAAACTAGGATATCGCCTTGAGCGACCACTGAGCCGCCGGGATTGACATCTCCTAAAATTATTACTGTACCGGGATGCCGAATTTCTATGCCGGAGCGAATTGTCATCTGTAAATACAGAGGTTCGGCTAGAGAGGAAGCTGTTTCTGAGGGTGTTTTGTTGAGAGAGGAGATGGGGGATTGCTGTTCGACGGCATAGCCGGCGGTGGCGGCGGCGACGGCTGTTTGGCGGCGGATGGTATGAACTCGTTTGAGTTGGAGTTCTACTTCAGAAAGAGCCTCTGCGATCGCTTGTAGTTGGCGAATATCTAATAAGCGATCGTTCGCCATCAGGTGGACTTCTGCATTTGGCTGCCAGAAGCGTTCTCCTGCATTCAGTCTAACTTTTAGCTGTTGCCACAGTTCAATCCAGGTTGTTGCTGTTGAAGTTGCTGCTTCGCTGCTGGTTTCGGGGGGTAGCAGCAGCAACAAGTGCCCGCCTTCATTTTTGAGATGAACTTGCAGGTTGAAACTCACTTCAGGCGTGGAAGCATCGGGGGTAACGGCGGCGGAGGGGGAAGCATCAGTCGTCATGGGACTGGTCTGATTTTAGGTAAGGTTGACTATCAATATTAACTTAATTAGGAATTAAAACCTGTTTATATTACCTCTGATTGCTAGTTATCTGTCATTGCCAGCCAATCGAAGCAATCTAAAGATGCTGCTTTATATTACCTCTAATTGCGAGTTATCTGTCATTGCCAGCAAAGCGAAGCAACCTAAAGATGCTCGGATTGTTTCGCTTTGCTGGCAATGACAAAGTTAGCCTATTAGAGATTAAAGCCTTTGATATTACCTCTTATTACCAGTTGCCTGTGGTTATGACCGCAACTAAACAATCTCAATATTCTCCTAAAGTAGGATCGGTGTGATATTCTGCCTATTTGACAGAACTCATGTTAACTTAGATGGGAATTATGGCCAAGTTACCAGACGAGATCATCACGACTGTTTTCACTTTACAGCGACAACTCTTAGAACGCATAGACGAAGCAACTGCAACAGTATTTATCATGTTAGAACGTTATGGCGAAACAGATGCCACATTACCCGAATTAGACGAACTCCAGAGTATCCGAGAACGCGCTGACAATTACTACTCACGTTTTTATGTAACGCTGCGGCGAATCTATGATTCTCAACCTGCGGCTTCCCGTGATAGCCTAGAGTTACTTGGTCGCTACATTAATGAGGCTGAGGCTACAAATGAGGCGATACAAGCAAGTATTCAAGAAATAAAAAGAAACTGGAATTTACCATGAGTAATGAACTGAGAATACCTGATGCCGAAACTAGAGCGCGTTCTGTTGCAAATTTGCGGGAACTGGTGAAACGCATGGATCGCAATATTGCCGAATTGGATGAACTAAACGCCCGTTTAGAAGCCGATATTCAAAACAGCACTCTGGGAGCTTATTATCAAAGAAGAGCGGCACGTCTGGCAGCACAGCAACAAGAATCCACTGCTCAAACATAATTTTCCAGGGCGGCAATTACCGCCCAACTAGCTATTTACTTAACCGCCGATAAACTGTGGCTAAAGCATCTGCATCCCCGACATTGCCGGGAAATAAGACTACTGGTAAATAGGGAAAGAGAGGATGATCTGCTGCTGTCCTTACTACTGAACAACCTGCTAAAATTTGACCTAGTAATCGTGCTGATGTCAGTGATAAACCTGTGCTGAGAACGTCGTTAGAAGTAATACCTCCTTTGCTAATTAAAAACCCGATATCTGAAGGTAAACCTCGCACTATATCCATCAATAAAGCTGAAACAGCAGCACCGAAATCTAAGCGTACTTGTACGCTGTCAAAGGTAAGTTCTTGACGGCTAGTATAAACTACGGGAGTTTTACCTACAGCACGAACGGCATGAACATTTTCGAGAGTATTTTTCAGGAGTTTTGCTCGTTGTGCTGGCGAATCTTCTAACAAATGGGCGACATCAATTTCAATGCTAGCTGTTCCTGGTTCTTGCAGTAATTTTTCTAATTGTTCGGTGGTTTTTTTAACGTGAGATCCAACTATTACTGCACCAGGCTTACCACCACGCACGTATTGTGCCATATTTTCGGCTGCTATTGGCTGCGGGCCGAGGTCGGCTAGTGAGGTTAAAATACTAGCACCGCTGCGGAATAAAAAGCGTTTACCTTGGTTTGCTGCTGTCAGGATGTCAGCCGCAAAACGGTTAAAATCGGCTTGATTTTCGCCGTCAACAACTCCGCATTTGTTGCCAGTTAAATTTAGCAAACGTTCCAAACTTCCAGCGCGAATGTCTGCTAGCAAAAATCGCTCTACACTTTCAGCCGAAATCCGATTTTGGGTTTTTTCTGCTACATATTCTGGCAAATAACTATGTTTGTACCCAAAGACGGAATCACGAGCAAATTCTGTTTGTTCTACGGGTGTTTCAATGCCATTAATTATCAGATAATGGACGCTATCGCGGGTAATTCGACCGCCTTCAAAGAAGGCAGGAACTAAGAAATGAGCGTCAAAAGGGCCAAGTTCTTCGGCGATTACGTCCGTTTCTATGGGATAATGACCCCGGAGGGTGGAGTCAGAACGGCTGACTATGAGGAAACCTGCGGTTTGGGGGGTAGTTGCGATCGCATCTTTCAAGTTGCGACACACTTCGCGGGTGACAGCAGCCGCTTGTGTTGCGGGTAAAGCTCTGGTATTTGTGAGGATGAAGAAAATGGGAGACTCGTCCTCCAGTCCTAACTTTAGGGTATCCACGTCCCAGCGGGTTAGCAACAGACAACTGTGAACAGTTTGGGAACCTGTGGGATCGTCATCGAGGACTATAATTTTAGGTTTGGCGGTCATAGCGATTTTGCTAGTAATTTCAATACTTTTGTTTGAGGACAACTAAAGTGATGTCATCATACACCTTTTGCTCACCGATATGGCGCTTAACGTCCGCGATCGCAGCTTCCTTAATTTCACTAGCTGAAAGCTGACGGTTTTGTTTAACTATTTCTACCAGCCGATCTAAACCGTATTGTACTTTATTAATATCAATAGCTTCGGTAATCCCGTCAGTGTAAAGTACCATCACATCATCTAAATTTAATTCAACTCTAGTTGAGGCAACTAAATCTGCAATTTCAGCTTCCAGTCCCAAGGGAAATCTTAACTCCATTGTATCAATTAATTGTACTTCACAGTCAGCTCGCACAACTATTACCTCTTCATGTTGACTGCTCAAACTCAGAGCGCGATCTTTGAGGTAAGCTGTTAAGGTATTAAATCAAAGGACAGTCATACTCGCCGACCCAAAAGCCAATAGGTCATCATTTCTCCTCTTCCCTTGACCTCGATCGTACCCCTTGGCTCTAGTAAGTATTTATTCTGTAATTTGAGATAAGTCGTATCGGCGACTTGAATGTATCCCGGTTTACCGTGGGATTCCATCCTTGAGGCGATATTCACCGCATCACCCCAGAGGTCATAAATAAATTTCTTAATCCCAATTACTCCCGCAATTACAGGACCGGTATTAATCCCGATCCGAATTTGTAGAGATTCCCCAAAAATATTCTCCACGTCTTGCATATAAGCTTGCATATCCAACGCCATGTTGGCGATCGCTTCGGCATGATCCGCTCGAGAAACGGGTAAACCACCAACTACCATGTAGGCATCCCCAATGGTTTTAATTTTCTCTAAACCATACTTTTCAGTGAGTTGATCGAAGGCAGAGAAAATTTGGTTCAAACCTGTTACCAATTGCATCGGCTCTATCCGGGCCGAGATCCCAGTAAAACCTACGATATCCGCAAACAAAATTGTGGCTTCTTCAAAATGTTCAGCAGGGGATTCATTAGTCCGCATGAGGCGATCGGCAATTTCCGCAGGCAAAATATTTAAAAGTAACTGTTCTGATCTTTCTTTTTCTTGGCGCAGTTCTCCAGTTCTTCGCTCCACTCTAGCTTCCAGCTCTTCATTTGCCAAATGGATGGCATCTAGAGAATCCTTCAGTTGTCTAGTCATGCCGTTAAAAACGTTGGCTAATTTGCCAAGTTCAACGATGGAACTAACCTCCACTTGTTGGTTGAGATTGCCTTTTGCGATCGCTTCCGAGGCAGTGGTGATCCGCTCCACAGGACGGATAATCCGGCGAGCGGTCAGGATACCCAACAAAATTGCCAAAATCAAAGTTGCTAAACAGAGCAGGATTGTAGTTTGAGTATTGGCATTAATCTGATTCATAAAGTCTGCTTCTGGAATAGTCACCACCACCAACCACTCAATACCTTTACTATCTCGAAAAGGATCGACTCGGACAAAATAATTTTTACCATCGACGGTAAATTTCAGTTGATGAGATGCTTGGATATTTTGAAAATTATGAAACTGCTCTAGCAAAGCTTGACTCGCTTTTTGGGTGATGGCATTGCTACTATTGACAACCTTGAGTCGTTCAATTCTTTGCTCTGGCAGTTGGACAACCTTGTCTGGGTAATATTGAAAGGGCTTTTCCCCTGTAGAGGTGGCAATCATTTCTCCAGAACGTTCCAGAATAAAACTTTGCCCAGTTTTACCGATTTTGAGTTTGCTTAAAAAATCCCCAAACATTACCAGATTTAAGCTTGTCATCCACACTCCTTGGAAATCTCCAGTCTGGGTATATATGGGTTTACCCGCCGCAATGTATAAGTATTTACCTGTAATGTGAGGATACAGTTTTGCCCAAACAGCTTGCTTTTTCTGGACTGGAATTTTATAGTAGGGGCGGTTGCGGGGATCAAAGTTAGGTTTCCCGGCGTTGGTAATTTCCCGGCGTTCCCCTCCTGGACTAACGGTATAGGTCGTCAAAGTGTGGTTATTTTCTACCTCCGAAGTACGGATGACGATCGCGCCATCATCCTGCCGCTCACCAGCAAAAAACTCCTGATTGGGGGTAACAAAAGCTGCGGCAGCAACAAGGGGAAAGGCTGGGAGTTGTCGCCATAGAAACTTCTCTACGTCTCTCCCATTATTAAGATCGATGCGGTTTTGGCTCAGGGCTGCATCATAGTTTTCAAAGGATTGAAAGGGAATAGCAAGCAGATCGGTTAGATTTTCCTTGATGCGATCGCTAATATCATTCCGCAACTGAGTAGCTACATCATTTACTGCTTTTTGACCGTTTCTATAAGAAAGATAACCAACAACAGCTACTGCTCCAACTGTTTGGACAACAAAGGGAATAATTAGCAGTATTTGTAGGGGAATTTTTCTGAAAAGTCCAGGTGATAAGGGCATCCTTGATTTACCAAGCATAGTGACTCTAGCATAAGCTAATCAGCTTTAATCTGCATACTCCTACACCCTCTACCCATTCGTGACAGGTTAAAAAAGTCAAACGAATGTCACTGAGTAAATATGCTTAATTAAAATTGAATTAAAATGAGAATAAATTGCTATGAGAGTTCGCGCACCGAACAATCAGATTCGCAGCGTCCAATAGAAATGGTTTTGGAAGATAAATTTGGCTTGCCTCGCTCTAACTGGGTTGAAGATGAAAATTATTATTTTGGGCCTTAAATCACAGTTCGACAGGGGTTAAAACCCCTGGCGGCTTTAATTGCCAGCGTGTCTCTCCTGTAATTTGTTCATTTCCTCCTGCACCCCCACAGCTACCTGCAAAGCTTCATTTAACAACCGCCCCTGCTCGCTCGCCCGATCGTTAATTTGCAAGGCAGTCAAAGCTCGAAAATTAGTATCAAACATATCAGAATGACCAGCTACAAATTTTTTATTTTCCCTGAGAATCCTTTCTGTTTTTAAAGCTCTCACCAAATCTTCTCTGATCAGATGCAAAGCTTCAATAACTTGCTCGCGATTACGAATACTTACCTTGTGATTGCCAGCTTCTTCTATGTTGTCATTAACTTCTATAGCTTTAATAATAGCATTATATCTGTCCACATCATCAAAAAGATTAACCAGATGTTTATTCCTACTACTCAACCAAATTTTCCAAAAGTCATCAACTATTAAAGCCAAAGCTGCTGCGAAATGGACAGAAATTAATAACAAATAGTATCTCGGAAAGATTAGCAACAGCAGCAAACAACTAATGGCAACTAAAGCAATAACAGCCAAAGTTTTCAACCCTTCAGTGACAAACTTACGGATCGCAGGTGGTCTGTAGGTACGGTCTGTCCCTACACCACTGAGCCGCTTGAGTTCACCCTTAGTAATTTCCAATCCCTGGATATCAGGTCGCATAAATAATTTTAGCTATTAATTTTTAGTTGTAGGTGCTGACGCTGGTATAGAATAATTTAACACCTTGCTCGTAACTTTAATAATTGGCTACTATACTCTAATATCTAAGTTGCAGCTATAGGAACGCTACACTGGAACGACCAAGTTGACAACTCAGTTGCCTAAATACGCGATCGCCAGCCCAGTTGCCCAATTTTCTTCTACTATGTCTCAACGCCCTATCTACCTAGACAACCACGCGACAACCCCGATCGACGAACGGGTACTCGCTGCCATGCTCCCCTATTTCCGGGAACACTTCGGCAACCCCGCTAGCATCAATCATATCTATGGTTGGGAAGCAGAAGCGGCAGTCAAACAGTCCCGGCAAGCGATCGCAGATGCCATCAATGCCTCACCCGAAGAAATTGTCTTCACTTCCGGCGCAACCGAAGCGAACAATTTAGCGGTCAAAGGCATAGCCGAAGCTTATTGCAACAAAGGGCGACACATCATCACGGTAGCAACCGAACACAATGCGGTACTCGATCCCTGTCATTATTTAGAAAAATTGGGATTTGAAATCACTTTTCTCCCCGTCCAAAGTGACGGACTGATCGACTTAGGCAATTTAGCAAGATGTATTCGCGCCGACACGATTTTAGTCTCGGTGATGGCTGCTAATAATGAAATTGGAGTAATCCAACCGATCGGAGAAATTGCCGCCATCTGTCGCGGTGCAGATGTGTTTTTCCATACAGACGCAGCCCAAGCGATCGGCAAAATTCCTCTGGATGTCGAGGCCTTGAAAATTGATTTAATGTCCTTGACAGCGCACAAAATTTATGGGCCAAAAGGCATCGGCGCTCTTTACGTCCGCCGTCGCAATCCCAGAGTTCAGCTTGCAGCGCAAATGCACGGAGGCGGACACGAACGGGGAATGCGTTCTGGTACGCTCTATACCCCTCAAATTGTCGGATTTGCCAAAGCCGTAGAACTGGCCATTTCCGAAATGGACTCAGAAGTGGAACGGGTGACAAATTTGCGTCAACGATTGTGGGACTATTTATCTCCCTTGGGCGACATTGTTATTAATGGTCATCCCATTCACCGCTTGCCTGGAAATCTTAATATCAGTGTAGATGGAGTTGATGGTCAAGCGCTGCTACTAGGAGTACAACCTGTGGTCGCTGTTTCTTCGGGTTCGGCTTGCACTTCTGCAAAAATCGCGCCTTCTCACGTCTTGGAAGCAATTGGGCGATCGCACCAGTTGGCTTATGCTTCGCTACGGTTTGGCATTGGTAGATTTAATACAGTCGAAGAAATTGATACCGTAGCTAAGCACTGCGTAGCAACTATCCAATCGCTGAGAAAAGTAGCAGTTGCCGAAGTTTAGTTTCGCGATCGCGATCGCAGAGTGAATGTAGGTAATTGGTAATAGCTAGGGGCTAGGGAAGAGGAAGGAGGGAAGAGGGAAGAGGGAACTTACTAGGACTTACACACCCAACCAAAGAAACCGGGTTTTTTACGAAAATACTTCGTTGTTACCCACAGATTGTCTCAAAAACCCGGTTTCTGGAACCCCATGCTAATTGCTAATTGCTAATAGTTAATAGCTAATAGCTAATAGCTAATTACCCATCTTCCCTATCTTCCCCATCTCCCCCGTCTTTCCCTAGCCCCTAGCCCCTAGCCTCTAGCCCCTTCTTCTATTACCAGCTTACTTGAGATCGCTCTTCAACCACCCGCTTATAAACCCATTCAGTTTCCTTAGCCAGCTTCGGCCAGTTAAATCGCCGTTCTAAATCTTCATAAGCATTGTCAACCAACCACTTTGCATAGCCCGGATTTTTTAACACTTCCAAAATGCCCCAAGCCAAAGAATGTGGATTATTAGCGTCAGTAACCACCCCCGTCTTCGTGTGTTGTACCACCTCTGGAAGTCCCCCCGTATCAGAAACTACCACAGGTACTCGCGCTGCAAAACTTTCTAGCGCTACAATTCCAAAAGGTTCGTATAAACTAGGAAAAACTGCACAGTCAGCCAC
>NZ_JAQMUA010000388.1:0-5476 GCF_028330895.1 Kamptonema animale CS-326
AGGTTGTGGCGATCGCGCAGCAGGTTTTGCAGCTACAGTGGTTTTAGGTGCTGGTTTAGGTTGTGGCGATCGCGTAGCCACAGGTTTTGCCGCTACAGTGGGTTTAGGTGCTGGTTTAGGCTGGGGGGATCGCACAGCAGGTTTTACAGCGACAGTGGTTTTAGGTGCTGGTTTAGGTTGTGGCGATCGCGCAGCAGGTTTTGCAGCGACAGTGGGTTTAGATGCTGGCTTAGGTTGTGGCGATCGCGTAGCCACAGGTTTTGTAGCTACCTTATTCTGAGACTTAGCAATCACTTCACCATCAGGTATAGTACCCTTGCTAGTTATAGGCTTGCTAGCTATAGGCGGCAATATTTTACTGTTAATTACCGCCCCAGAAACAGGCTTACGAGATTCTACAATAGGAGAAAGTTCAATCAACTCAACCGATATAGGTTCCTTCTCAACCGTATGCACAGAATTAACAGCACCAAGACGGATCGAACAGAAAGCCACTGCGTGTAAGACAACAGAACCTAAAAGCGCAGCCATCGATAACATCGGCGACTCAGAGCGGCGCTGGAAAGTAAAATTTTTCTTATAAAGCGTTCTAGTCATAGGAAAATAAGTAATAAATATTGCAGTTAACAGTTAACAGTTAACCGTTAACAGTTAACTTCCTTCTTCCAACTATCTTTTCACTACAAAAGTCAGCACAGTTTCATCAATTCCCTTAAGTTGCAGCGATTTGTACTTAACAATCTCATCCTCATCCAAATAATCCGCCACCGCCGCCGAAACAATAATCGTATTTGGTTCCGCCGCCTCTTGCAGACGCGCCGCAATATTCACGCTCGGCCCAATCGCCGTATAATCCGATCGCTCCTCACTACCAAACATCCCCACCACAGCAGTACCCTGATGAATCCCACAACGGAAACGCACCAGAGGAACATCATTAACCCCCACAAGGCCCTGTTCTTGCCAGCGTTCATTTAGCTCATCCAGAGCCAAAAGCATACTCCGAGCCGAAGCCACAGCACGGCGCACCTGCTCATTAGGAGTCAACTCCTCCGGCGCACCATAAAGAGCCATCACCGCATCCCCGACAAACTTATCCACCGTACCGCCATTATTGAACACAGCCTTAGTCATCGCTGCCAAATACTCATTTAATAACTCAGCTACTCGGCGCGATCGCAAAGTATTCGCCAAAGCAGTAAAACCCACAATATCGCTAAACAAAATCGTAATCAGGCGCGGTTCCGGGCGCAAATCCAGACTCAATTCCCCCGCCGCCGCCTTCTTCACCATCGAAGGCGGCAAAAACCTACCCAACACGGACTCAGTTAAATAAGTATTCAACTGTTGTACCCGGCGCTCATTTTGCTTGAGCGCCACCAAATTCCGCACCTCAGCCAACAGTTCGCGATCGTTAAAAGGCTTAGACAAATAAGCATCCGCCCCCCGTTCTACTCCCTCAATTCTAGTATCTTCATCCGCCTTTGCTGTCAATAAAATTACAGGTGTACCCTTGAGCAAATCATCTTCACGAATCATCCGAATCAAATCTAAACCAGACACCACAGGCATCATTAAATCTGTTACAATTACATCCGGGTCGTCACTTTTCGCCATTTCTAACCCCTCAGCTCCATTACGAGCAAGTACCACAGAAAAATTAGCTTGCCGTAAAATTCTTGCTACATAAGTCCGCAAATCTGGATTATCATCAACCACCAGCACAGTAGACAACTTTTCCGACTTGTCCTCGGCTTTGACCAAATCGCTTTCGATGGAAACCTCTTGCTTTTCCTCTTCCTCAAGCATATCCGCCTCCACATCCGCCAATTCCACCGCCGCCTTAGCAGAGTGAAAGTCAGCAGGCACTTCCAACAATCGATCTGCGGGCAAGTGCGTCGAACCCTTAACCAGCCAAACCGTGAAAGTAGAGCCTTCGCCATAAACTGATTCTACGGAAATTTTACCTGCGTGCATTTCCACCAGTTCCTTCACCAGAGCCAGACCCAAACCGCTACCTTCATAAGAGCGGGAAGCGGAGCCTTCAGCTTGACGGAAGCGCTCGAAGAGGTAGGGAATTTGTTCTGTGCGGATGCCAATACCACTATCTTTGACCTGAAGCAGACAGTGTGAGCTGGCATTAGTAAGGCTAATAGTAATGTTCCCTCCTGATGAGGTAAACTTCATGGCATTGGATAAGAGGTTGTAGAGCACTTTATCAAACCTTTCAATATCCAAATATAGGGGAGGGCAATCTTCTAATTGAGTGACGAGATTGATACCTTTCTTTTCGCAATAGGGCCGGAAGGATTCAACGGTACTCCGACAAAATCCTACTAGGTCAGTAGGGCGAAAACTCGGCTGCATCTTACCAGCATCAAGGCGTTGCAAATCGAGTAATTGATTTACCAACCGTAGCAAGCGGCGGGAATTGCGGAGGGCGATCGCAGCTTGTTCGTAAGGTAAATCCTGTTTCAAACTGACTGCTGACTCCAGAGGCCCAATAGTTAAAGTTAGCGGCGTGCGGAACTCGTGAGAGATATTTTGGAAAAATTCAGTTTTGAGGCGATCGGCTTCCAGCAGACGTTCTGCCTGTTGCCTAGTAGTTTGATAGAGACGCGATTGCTGCACTGCTAGAGATGCTTGAGTTGCGACTACTTGCGCTAGCTCGATTTCCCAGGGTAGCCAGCGGCGGGTGGATCGATTTTGACGCAGGGAAATGCTACCGATAATCTTGCCATCAGAAATTAGGGGGACTACCAGTAAAGCTCGCGCAGGCGATCGCAGCGGCAATTCAGTCACATTGAGCTCAGGATGTTCGTTGAGATCTCCCAGCGCTACTGGTTGTTTCGATAACATCACTTGCTGCAACACCGGATTACCTCGAATCGGTACCACTGACTGAGGCAGAGAATAAGGAGCAACACTCAAGGATGGGAGATCGGGTTCGCTAAAATCGATCTCGTCCTGAGTGTTTGAGGGCCTGTGTCCTTCGGCAAATTCTCCTACAGCCACCGCATTCATGGTTGCATCGTAGAGCCCCACGCACTGGACATACTCATCATCTTCTGTCCACAGAGACAGGGCGCAGCCATCAATATGCAGTGCTTGTCCCAACTGTTGGGTAATAGCGGCAAAGATATTTTGCGGGTCAAGCGAGGAGCGAATCGCTGAAGTGATGGTATTAACAAGGGCCTCTCGTTTTGCTAGCGCTCGAACTTGCTCGTAGGCCCGCGCTTGGGAAAGGGCTAAAGCGGCTTGGTCAGCAACAGTAATCACTAACTGCACTTCATGGTCTTGCCACTGGCGGGAATTCTCAAACTGATGTAACGCCAGCACTGCCATTAGTTCCATTTGATAAAACAGTGGCACTATTAAGCTGGTGCAAATATTCGCAGCCGAGTAAGCCTGTTTCCGCTCCCAGTTTTCGGGGTTCTGTACCCTTTCATCGCTTTGAGCATCTTGGATTACCTCTACATCTAGAGTTTCCCAAACTAAAAGCGGCAAAATGTCGGCGGAGAGGGAAGAGGAAGAGGGGGAAACTGGGAGAGGCGGAGATAAAGAGGAGGAGGAAGATTTAGCTTCCGCATCTCCCGCATCTCCCGCATCTCCCCTATCTCCCCATCTCCCCCTCTCCTCCGCTCCCCTGCTCAACAGATCCCCTTCTAACCCTTTAGGTCTTGGTTCTTGTTTTTCATACAGAAACCACTCTTCAGCCATCTGCCCGTCTTGAAAAGGCCGCAGCAGGCAGCAGCTCACGTCAAACATATGACCGACAGTTTCAACTATTCTTTGAAGCATCTGCCGGTAATCCGGTGCAGAGCGAATGGTATTGGTGACTGCGTATAGTAAAGAGCCTTGTTTAAGAGCCCGCCGCAGTTCTTCTGTGCGAGCTTTGAGGACGTTGTGGGTATCGACTGCTTGGCTAACGAGGGCTTTGAGTTCTTCGGCATCCCAAGGTTTTGTAACGTATTTAAATACTTTGCCAGAGTTAATAGCTTCTACTAGGTCTTCAACATCTGTATAGCCCGTTAATATAATTCTAATTACATCGGGATAGCTAGTGGCAGCTAAACTTAGAAATTCTGTACCGCTCATTTGTGGCATCCGCTGATCGGAAATAATGACGGCTATTTCACCTTCTCTGGCTAAAATTTCCAAGGCAGCCGGGCCCGAATCTGCTCTGAGCACTTTGTAATCCCGATGGAAGGTGCGGTAGAGCAGGTCAAGGTTATCAGGCTCGTCATCGACGACCAATAGTTTTAATTTACGGTTAGTTTGAGAATTCATAGAGATTCTCCAAAACGGAAACCCATCGCCTTTTGCGTTGGAGGAGTTCTTGACCCTTTAGGCACAGCAACTTGACATTAGTCAACAGATATGTTAATGCTAGATTGTGCGGTTTTACTAAAACACAAAGACCCGATATGTCAGGGTTGAAACTCCTCAAACCCAAGTGTTTTGAGTTTAAAAACTCAAACCGAGTGGCTAAATATAGGACAGTCGGCGAGTGAACCAAGCAGGGTAAAAAAGTTGCATTTGTAGTATGTTCGCAAGTAGGGGCGGGTTGAGCAACATCTTCTCTAGTTAGTGCAGATATTTGTAAACCCGCCCCTGCTGGAATCCCGCAAGGGCTAATAAATTCTAAGGGCAATTGGTGCCTAAAGGCAGAAGACACTAGCTTAGCTGTTGTTTTAGGGCTGTCCTGTTGCATAAACCGCTATCTGTCTGAATGTTGAAATCAATGAAAGTGAGTATAGTTCACAGCCATAGCTGTCTTCTAAATAATCCCATCCCTTACCAGGGTGGGAGTCTCAACTGTTAATCTTAACTACGGTTGCCCTCAGAGGAACAAGAGTTTAAATAATGGCCCAATTGCGGGGATTCATCCTGATGTCTAATTATTATTAACACAGTTGCGGTATTGGCGAGTAAGGCTGGGGGGCATTGCTGCCGCTCGGCTAGCCTCAAAAGGCTAAAGGTAATCTGGACTGTAGCGGGAAAAGCTTCATGGGAAGACGTTTCCCGGTAGCGGAGGTAAAAATCTACTCCTCGTTCAATGGTGACATAATCCTGACTCTAATTCCTACGGGCGATTGGGTACGGCGATCGCTTTATTTGCCAGTATGAGGCTGGGTGATTCTGATAGGCTGATAATTAAAACTTGGCTTGGAGTTGTGAATCCTTTCTTTTTTTCTTCGATGTCCCGCGATTTAGAAAGCTCCCGATGTCCGTCTGGCCCCTCTCGCTTTCTGATCCGGGCGGCTGTATCTAAGGATCTGACGCAGTTGGCTGAAATTTTGGCTCTGAGCTTTCACTCTCGCGAGGGGATTATGGAGTTGATTTATCCAGTGTTGCGGTTGGGTATTTATGAAGATTTAAGAAACCGGTTGCGATCGGCTTCGGAACATTATATTTGTTTGGCGGCTGAGCTCACCTCTAGCAGGGAGGGGGCACAGGGTCGTCTGTTGGGAAC
>NZ_JAQMUA010000389.1:0-13003 GCF_028330895.1 Kamptonema animale CS-326
AACCAGGGGGATGCTTCTCCTGAAACCCCCCTTACTAAGGAAGAAACTTCTTCTGAAACCCCCCTTACTAAGGAAGAAACTTCTTCTGAAACCCCCCTTACTAAGGGGGGCATGGGGGGTTTAGAATTGTGCGATGGTTGGATTCTTTCTCGCTATCATCAAACTGTAGAAGCAACTCGCAACTATATCGAGAATTACGGTTTGGGAGAAGCTGCTAAGGGACTTTACGAATTTATTTGGGGTGATTTTTGCGACTGGTACATTGAGTTAGTTAAGTCTCGCTTGCTACCCGATGCCGATCCTACCTCAAAGCAAGCTGTACAGCAAACTTTAGCTTATGTACTGGAAGGGATTTTAAAATTATTACATCCTTTCATGCCCCATATCACTGAGGAAATTTGGCATACTCTCACTCAAAAAGGTGAAGAAGAATGTCTCGCTTTGCAAGCTTATCCAGAGGCGGATAAATCTCTGATTGATGCTGACTTAGAACAGCAGTTTGAGTTGTTATTTGGTACAATTAGAACAATTCGTAATTTACGGGCTGATTCTGACATTAAACCCAGCGTTAAAGTGACAGTAATTCTGCAAAGCGAAAGCGAGAAGGAACGCCAAATCTTGACAGCAACAGAATCTTATATTCAAGATTTAGCTAAGGTTGAAAACTTGACTATCACTTCTAGTTTAGATCCTAATTCCCCCCTGCTTAAGGGTGGCGATGGGGGTTCGATTGCTGGAGTTGTAGGAACTGTACAAGTGATAATTCCTCTAGCCGGAGTCGTAGATATTGCAGCTTTACGCGCTAAATTAGAGAAGAAACTTGGCAAAGTGGAAGCAGAAGCAAAATCTATTTCTGCACGTTTGAATAATCCTAAGTTTGTAGAAAAAGCTACTTTGGAAGTTGTTCAAGGTGCGAAAGATGCTTTAGCGGAAGCTGAGAAACAAGCGGAAATTTTGCGCGATCGCATAAATCAATTCTAAACCCTAACGCCGCCCTCTGGGCAGTAAAATTACCGCCCAGAGGGCGGCGTTACAAAATAGCTAAGTCCTAATAATTGGCAGAAAAAATAGCTATGTTACACTTAGCTCAAGTAGAGAAGGAAAGAATTTTAGGACAAATAGCCCTAAGATTGCTGGCTTGCCAAGAACCGGACAATACTTGGGCTATTCTTAGGGAAAAAAATGTTTTCCTGACTACAGACACAATTCTCAACTCAACTTTTAACCACACCTTCAACGAAGGCGTATTAGTGTTAGTAGAGATTACAGATCGTCAAGAAATTTCCAGTATTCAAGAGGCAACAAACTGGGTACTTAAACTCGTAGAGCAATATTTAACTAAAGGAATTACACTAGATTTTTTACAGCAAGAATGTGAAAAAGCCGAACAGTGCCGACAGATTTTAACTTTACAAAGCCAAGAATTATCGCGCCGCGCTCTAGAAATAGAAGCACGGCGAGAACAGATTCAAACCTTAGAAGAAAAGCTCCATCGTGAAAAACAGCTTTTGGAAATGATGGCTGCCAAATTAAAAGCACAACCCAATTAATAGCATTGATAAAAATTACGTAACCCCACCTAGAGAGCGAGGTTACGTAAGTAGCTTAGAGGAGATTGAGAGTTCCTAAAACAGTTCGGCTGACGCAGACGGTAAGCTTGTCGAACTGCACGGCGAAGCTCTTGATTCTAGTTCCTTCTTTCCCTAACCCCTACCCCCTATAGCCCCTAGCCCCTCGCTATATTTAGCATCAGGCAAATATAACTGCGGATCGGAATATGGCTTATGTCCATTCTCCTCAAAAACTGGCGTTTCCCCAGCTAGCAAAAACTCCCGAATTAAACGCGCGATCGCTCTTTGAGCTAAACGCCCCGCCACTTGCTGTCCCATTTGTTGTAATTGTGGTTTAACCAACAACTGTGGTATATATTCTAATGCCTTCAATCCATCAAAACCGGGAGTATCTTGCAGAATTCCCCAGATCCTTTTAATGTGTTCTAAACTCTGCTGTTCCGCAGATGTCACCACAGGTGAATCCGCCTTTACACCGAACCATTCGCTGACTACAGCCTTAGCATTAGCAAAAGCAGTGCGAGAGAGTACATCTAAACTTTTAACTAATTCCTCCACAATGCGCTCGCGAATGAAATCTCCCCGCTCCGAAAACAAGAAATCTAGCGCCTGATTCAATACCTTACTAATATCATAATCCTCGCTATCTCTAGCATTCTTAAGTAAGTTTTCCAAGCGATTCCAGCGGAAACTCCCTTCTTTAAATAGCAAATCCCGAAGCGACGCTCTTAATTCTGGAGCTGGATCGCTCAACAACCGTTTCGCCACGTAAGGATAAGCCTTACTCAGCACTTTAAAATTAGGATCGACATTAATTGCAATCCCTTCTAATGTTACTAGCGATCTGATAATCAAAGCATAATAAGCAGGCACTCGGAACGGATAATCATACATCAAAGCTGACAATTGATCGGTAATGCTTTTGAAATTGAGTTCCGCAACGCTTGCACCCAAAGCATTATTAAATACATTCGCCAAGGCGGGAATAATTGGCGTTAAGTCAGTCTCTGGCGTTAAAAATTCTAACTTCACATAGTCCCTTGCTAAACCTTCAAAATCGCGGTTTACTAAATGGACTATAGCTTCCAATAATCCATATCGCTGATAAGGTTTAACTTCACTCATCATCCCGAAATCCAAATAAGCCAACTGACCATTAGGAGTTGCTAATAGATTCCCCGGATGCGGATCGGCATGAAAAAAGCCGTGTTCTAGCAGTTGTCTTAGAGAACACTGAACTCCCACTTCTATTAAGTATGGTGCATCAATTCCTTGGGCGCGGACAGCTTCTAAATCAGTAAGTTTAGTACCAGTAATCCACTCCATTGTCAAGACGCGGCGACCCGTTTGTTCCCAGTAAATTTTAGGGACGTAAATATCTTTGATATAGCCGTAAAGTTGAGCAAATCTTTCAGCGTTATGACCTTCGTGATTGTAGTCCATTTCTTCATAAATTCGCTCCCCAAATTCATCCATAATTCCTACTAAGTCGCTGCGGATGAATTTGAAAGTTTTGTGCGCCCAAATCGCCAATGTTCGGAGAATATATATATCCAAACCAATGCCCTCAGCTAAATCAGGGCGTTGCACCTTGACGGCAACTATTTCGCCAGTTTTCAATTTACCTTTGTAAACTTGTCCGAGAGAAGCTGCTGCTATCGGATTAGGGCTGAGTTCTGCGTAAATTTCATCTGGAGGAGCGCCTAGTTCTTCTTCTATAAATTGATAAGCTAACTCGTTGGAAAAGGGCGGTAATTGGTCTTGTAATTTCGATAATTCCTCTAAATAAGTAGATGGTACTACGTCAGGTCGTGTTGAGAGTGCTTGTCCGATTTTGATGAAAGCTGGGCCAAGTTGGCTAAGAATTTCTCGCAGGCGGATTGCTCGTCGCTGCTCATTTTGAGTAACGCGCCCGGTTTTTTTGTCTCGCCACAAACTGAAAGCAAAGCTGATAAATGTCCAGACAACGCTCGATAACCGCCCCCAGACTTCAAAGGGGCGCTGGCTATAGTATTCCGCACTCGCACTTGGGTTGTAGCGAAGGGGCTCTTCTGCTTCGCCAGCCATATCTAGAGCTGATTTCAGGCTTTCGGAGTTGGCTGGAATTGGCTCTAGTTCTATTTCTACTGGGCGCACGGAGGGCATTTCTACCACTGAACCATTGGCTAGTGGGGTATGAGTCCCTGAATCTGAATAAACCTGTGGCGAAGCAGGCGATACCGTCTTGACATCCATATAATCTGAGACTGATTAGGGCAGTGTTAATACATTGTAACAATCTGCCTGCCTTGCACCACAGCTTTAGGGCATAGAGCTTATGGAAGATGGGGGAGATGGGGGAGATGGGGGAGATGGGGGAGATGGGGGAGATGGGGAGGATGGGGAGGATGGGGAAGATGAGGCGAATGGAGCGGATTTAGCTACTCTATCTCCCTCGCTCCCCTGCTCCCCTGCTCCCCCGCTCCCCTGCTCCCCTGCTCCCCATCCCTATTCCCCACTGGCGGCTTTATTGAATAACCGATTGCGAATATCCGAAAGCTGTGCTTGATTGCTCACTGGCGATCGCGGTTTGGGTATTTCATTATCCGGCCAACTTGGCAAATCAAAACAGGGACAACAATCGGGTGGCATTCCCTGGGGGCGCAGAGGTATGGGCATTGCACAGCGAGCACAAGGATCTATGTCCCAAGCGGGAGTCAGCAGTTGTGCGATCGTTTCGCTGGTTCCTTCCAAGTAGCAGTCCCCCGTTTCAGGGGACAGAATTTTTTGCCAACACTCTTCAAATTCTTTGCTGTAGCGATCGCCTGCAATCACTGATTTAGGCAGCAGTGTTTCAGAGCCATTGCGAATTAAAACCTTTTTTCCTAACTGAAACCAGTAGGCTAGATATTTTCTAACTTGATTTTGTGATGCCATTTTTTTTGATAATTAAATTGTTTAAATAGCTACCAGCTAAGTGAAGTTCCACCAATTAGGGTGAGTTTACCAAATCTTTGACTTCTCTCCATTAATCCCATAAATTTCCGACCAACTCCTTCCTACTGCCGATAGATTTTGGCTAAAGAACTCCTCTAACTATTTGCAGATCGAATTTTGTTCACCAGCTTAATTGTGGGGAAAATAAAATTTAAGTGCAATTTAATGTTGTTATAATTTACTATAATAGCTGCCTTCGCTGAAAATAGCGCTCCCCAAACCTATAGTTATTATAAAGATTATCAAATATTAGATTGCCGATTTATATTTCCTGGTAGAGGGGAACCGAGAGCACTCAAATTCAAGACGTGACCGCCAGCAACCAGATAAACCGGATTTGCGATCGCGCCTAACTCCCGAATAGCAGTACCCAGGCGATCGCGAAACAAGCGGCCCAGAGGATAAGCGGGTATCACGCCCCAGCCAGTTTCCTCCGCCACAAAAATTACATCCCCCCTCGATTTCTGCAAACTGCTAAGTAAATCTTGCAGCGTTTGCCTCCACGCAGCCTCATCTAATGCCAAAATATTAGCTAGCCAAGTTCCCAGGGAATCAACCAACAAACAACTCGACTCATTTGCTAACTCAATCGTACCCGCCAAATCCACAGGCACATCCACAGTATTCCAACTTGCAGGGCGGCGATTGCGGTGTAATTCAATTCGAGCCTGCCACTCCGTATCATTCGAGTCAAGCAGAGCCGTAGCCACATAAATAACAGATTTGTGCGATCGCACAGCCAAAGTTTCCGCCCATTCACTTTTACCCGATCGCGCTGGCCCCGTAACCAAAATTATCTGACGATTCATAAATCCTAATCCTATAGCTAAAAATCATAAATGATAGCTTATAGCTAATTAGGAAGGCAAAATTAATAAATATTAACCGCTAAGCTATTGTGAATTTGAATTATATATTTCACTTCCCGATTCCCTACTCGTCAAAGCCTCTCCCCCTCGGCCCCTTTCCCCCTCTCGCCGCCTATGAACACTCCTAAAATTTCCGCCATTATCTGTACCCACAATCGAGACAATTATTTAGGTGCAGCCATCGACAGCTTACTAACACAGGAATTTACCGACTTTGAAATATTAGTAGTAGACAACGGCTCATGCGATCGCACCCGCGAAATCGTAGAATCCAAACTCACCAACCCCCACCTCAAATACATCTGGGAACCAACCATCGGCTTATCCGTAGCCCGCAACACAGGCGCAAAACTTGCCCAAGCAGAAATCCTAGCCTACCTTGACGACGATGCGATCGCTAGTCCCCAATGGCTATCCGTCCTCCACACCGCCTATCAAAACAACCAAAAACTAGCCATAGCCGGCGGCATCGTCACCCTACTCTGGCCACAAGACCTTCACCCTCCCAAATGGCTCTCCCCCGGTTTAGCAGGCAACCTTGGAGCCTATGACCTCGGCAATGACCCCCTCTACATCAACACACCAGGCTTAACCCCCAGAGGCTTAAACTACTCAATCCGGCGCACCTTCCTAGAACAAATAGGCGGCTTCGACACCAACTTAGGTCGCATCGGCAAAAAACTGCTCTCCAACGAAGAACTCCACGTCACCGAACAAGCATTAAAGTGGGGATGGCAAGTAGCCTATCTCCCCCAGGCCCTAGTAGCCCACAACGTCGCACCAGAGCGAATCAAAAAAACCTGGTTTTTAGAGCGCGGGTGGTGGCAAGGTATCAGCGAGTGTCACCGCGAACAACTCACCGGTCAAACTGGAATTAACCAACTATGCCGAGGAGGCGAGCGGTTAGCACGAGGTTCCTACAAATCCCTTAAATACATCACACAACCAGCCCAGCGCTTTGAAAACTTCGTTTATGCCTACGGTCAAATTGGTTACTTGAGTGCAGCCATCCAGCTCATGCTATTTCACCCGAAATCTACCGATAAGGGGTAGGCTATAGGTAGTAATTGAGGAGTTCGCACTTCACCATTCACAACTCTACAGCCTTCAGGTTCAAGCACTCAACCATGACCTCTACTTCATCCAAGATTCCGGTTTCCGTTCTCATCCCGGCCAAAGACGAAGAAGTTAATCTCCCTGCGTGTCTAGACAGTCTTACCAGGGCGGTCGAAGTGTTTGTGGTGGACTCCCAAAGCACAGACCGCACAGTAGAAATTGCCACCAGTTATGGAGTAGAAGTAGTGCAATTCTACTTTAATAACTGCTGGCCAAAAAAGAAAAACTGGTCTTTAGAAAATCTGCCCTTCCGCAACGAATGGGTATTAATTGTCGATTGCGACGAACGCATTCCTCCAGAACTTTGGGAAGAAATTGCTGAAGTCATCCAAGACCCCAATTTTGACGGCTACTATCTCAACCGCAAAGTCTTATTTTTAGATACTTGGATACGACATGGTGGCAAATATCCAGACTGGAATCTACGCCTGTTTAAACATAAAAAAGGTAGATACGAAAATCTAGGAACAGAAGCCGTTCCCAATACAGGTGACAACGAAGTTCACGAGCACGTCATTTTAGCCGGTCAAGTCGGCTACTTGAAAAATGATATGCTCCACGAAGACTTCCGCAACCTATTTCATTGGATAGAGCGCCACAACCGTTACTCTAATTGGGAAGCCCGCGTTTATTATAATATCCTCGCCGGTCAAGGCGACAGCGGCACAATTGGCGCTAATCTATTTGGAGATGCAGTACAACGCAAGAGATTTCTAAAAAAACTTTGGGTGTGGCTACCTTTTAAACCGATGTTGCGATTCTTGATGTTTTATATTTTTCAGCTTGGCTTTTTAGATGGGAAAGCCGGTTATATTTATGCAAGGTTGCTGAGTCAGTATGAATATCAAATCAGTGCCAAATTATATGAATTACGATATTGCAATGGTCAGTTAAATAAGACCGAAAAAACCAAAGGGGGAGATTCGGTTAAGGGAAATCTGAAGCCAAATTCATCATTTGAATTTGACCTAGAAAAGCCAGAAGCAGATATCTCGCAATCCCCGCTTCCTAATTCTCCCTCTCAAATTAATTCTCCTAATTCCTAACTAACTCCACCTAATTAAATGTCAAATAAATAGTAAAGCCTTCTTCTTTCTCTCCTAGACAACTAAAGCCTTCTTCCTTCTTCCTTTTTCCCCTTCTTCCTTCTTACTTCTTACTTCTTCTTTCTTCCCTCTTCCTTCTTCCCTCTTCCTTCTTCCTTCTTCCTTCTTATTAACACTATGGATGCTGAATCTCTAGTTGATTTGCGCCGCTACGACCAATCCTGGTTTGACAAGGGAAAACCTAGTTGGTTTATTTTGCTTTGGTGGTTAGTACAAGCGATCGCATTTCCTCTAACCCCTCATCATTTTAACGGCATAAGGCGATCGCTCCTGCGCCTCTTTGGTGCTAAGATTGGCACAGGTGTCATCATCCGTCCAACTGCTAGATTTACTTATCCTTGGAAAGTAGAAATCGGAGACTATAGCTGGATTGGAGATGATGTTATTTTTTATAGCCTTGACCATATTTCTATTGGTAAACATTGCGTAATTTCTCAAAAAAGTTACCTCTGCACTGGTACTCATAACTCCCACGATCCAGCCTTCGGTTTAATCACAGCAAATATTACCATTGGTAATGGCGTTTGGGTAGCCGCAGATTGTTTCATCGGCCCTGGGGTAGAAATAGGGGCTAACGCCTTAATTTCCGCCCGTAGCAGTGTTTTTGAGAATATGCCAGCAACTTTTGTGTGTATGGGAACACCTTGTCGGCCGCGTTATCCTAGAGAAATTTGTTAACCGGGAACTGTTAATTGGTGAGGACTTATCTCTCCTCTGCCTAAAGTGATAGAAGAAGGATAAGCTGTTACCCATTTAATGCTTCAGTCCTGGGGGTAATCGATCGCTACCTTAACCTACCATTAACTAGACCCCTCGCGATCGCGAATCACGCAAATATTGACAGTAAATTTACCTATTCAACGTAAAATTAGGAGGAATAAAGAGCTTACTGCCTTCTGCTTTCTGCCTTGTAGTTATAACTCATTTTAGTTGTTGACTAAACCAAAAATCAATGGTATGCTACTTTTAAGTTTTTATAAGTAAGTCAACTTAATAAAATTAAAGAGTTCCCGTAGGCTGGGCCCTTGGTACGAAACCGAACTCTTTGTTAACGGTTAACTGTTAACAAAGTACAAGGGTTTTGAGGGATAACTCTATCGTTCAACTTATCCTAAAAATACAGGACTTATGCAAAAATCTCTGTAACGCTGCAAACAAATTAACAGTTAAAAATTAAATTCATCATTTTTAATTTGGCATTTTTAATTTTTAATTGTTACATCTTAGCGGTTTCTTGACAGCGCCTACTGATGGCTTTACTGCACAAGCGTGCATAAGTCCGGAAATAATTAGGTTGACTACTTAAAAAAACATAAATCTTAAGCCCATAAAATCAGCCCTAATCATCACTACAATTTCAGCCAAGATAATGACAAATGAACTAGAGCTACCCAAAAAGCCATCCTTCATCACACCCGCCTTAATTGGGACAGTTTCATTATTTATAGCATTAATTCCCATATCTTTAGCACCAATATTAGTCAAATTTTGCGAAGAAGAAATCAGTTCAAATGCCGTAGCCTTTTATCGCGGTTTAATTGGTACATTAGCCTTTGGATTATTGAGTGGAATTGATACAGTCCGCCGCCAGCAACCGGGCAATAAACCTGTAGAAGTTCAGCCTTTTACAAAACGGGAAGTATGGCTATTCCTAGGAATGGGGATAGCCGCAGCTACCTACTTTATACTGTGGGCTTGGTCGCTAAATCAAACTACCGTTGCCAACGTTACTTTACTGTTTGGTTTGAACCCCGTTTTCATAGGTTTAGCAGGATGGTCGTTATTTGGTCAGCGATTTGATACGAAATTCCTAGTTGGTATGATGATGGCAATGGGAGGAGCTATCGCCATTGGATTCAATGACGTACAATTCGGTACAGACCAACTACAAGGTGATGCAATCGCCTTACTATCAGGGGTTTCCTTTGCGGCATATTTAATACTGGTAGAAAAACTCCGAAACAACTTTAGCACTGCGACAATAATGCTATGTCGCTGCGGGTTTACTACTTTATTTAGCTTACCCATTATCTTCGCCGAAGAGAGACTATTCCCCTACTCCGCAGTTGGTTGGTTTCTTTTAATTTTCCAATGCCTTTTCTGCCAAGTTTTAGGTCAAGGACTTCTAGCTTATAGCCTCAGTAAATTGTCGGCAGGTTTTGTTGCCATCACCCTTTTGATCGAGCCAATTCTTGCCTCAATCTTAGCTTGGATAATTTTTTCAGAACGTTTAGGGTTTTCAGATTGGGTAGCTTTTTCCGTAGTTTTATGCGGCATATTTCTCGCCCAATCCAGTCGATTTGCGGTTAAAATAACAAACGAAGGAGTATAGCCTGATGACAACTAAGTAGAAGGAAGAAGGAAGAAGGAAGAAGGAAGAAGGAAGAAAAATTTAGTTATAGCAACCGCCACAACGGTCTTGACATTCTCGATCGCCCAAACCCTTTCTCCGATTGTATTTTCCTCCTGCCTTCTGCCACTTGCCTTCTGTCTCCTGCCTCCTCCTGATTACTCATTCATATTTTTATAAGTAGCCACCGCTGACGGCGAACTCCGGTTCAAATACCGGAATATCCAATACTTGAAAACTGCATCTAAAATCACGGGAAAAGTAGCAATAAACAGAAAAATGAAATTTCTATTTTCTGGAACTCCTAAATGCTTAGATACATTTTCTAGAATTACTTCCCAGCCGTGAGGTGAGTGAAAACCCACAAAAATATCAGTAAACAAAATAATTATAAAAGCCTTAGCACTATCGCTGAGACCGTAAACAACATCATCCATAAAAGATTTTAAAATAATAATTTGTCTTTTGTTAGTAAAAAGGATGCCAGCGAAGACACTGCAGGCCACTATATCCGCAAAAACATTTTTAATAGCATTAGCACTTTCATTAAGATATTCTTCCGCAATTTCAATTGCTTTAATTTCTACCTGCTTCTCCTTTTCCTCAGCAGAAAGCGGCGAAACTAAACCGACTAACTCTCTAAACTTCAGCCTTTCTTCAAATCTCTGCAATTCATTAAAAGCTTCTTCTTCCAGATCGCCATTAATGAAAATTTGACTAATTTCCGTTCGGGAAATTTCCGGCGCTCTAGCGTGGTCAACGATTGGTCCCACTATGAAATTTTTTGATAACTGCTGAGCGAGGAGTGGAATTAAAATCAAAAGTAAAATGAACCTAATAGAAATAATAGTTTTTACCTTTGAATTGCGAAAATTTTTAATAACTTCCTTTTCCGCTTCCGGGTTTAACTCTCTAGTAATTCTATTCAGAGTTCCCAGAAGAGAACGGGGAAGTAAACTCATCTCTACGCTACTCGTATCAATATCGTTAGCTTTAATATTTTTATTCGAGTCTCGTGGATGGTTATTTTCGGATTGCTGAGGGCTTTGAGAGGGAGAATTTAGGGAAACATTCTGCGAATTGCCAACCGAGAGGATTGCCGTCAAATTTTCCGGCGTTTGAGCTTTCGTATACTTACCTATTACCGCATCAATAAACTCAAGCTTCTCAAAGAATTGTGAAGCTTTATCTTGCGTCTCTAGACCATAAAAGTTTGTAGATTTCTCCCCTAAATTTCTGTGATGAAGTTGACCTGCGACTCGCTCCTGAAAATCGAACACATAACGACTAGCATTAAACTCCACCAATCTCATTTTGACAATCTTTAAATATTTTCTCAGTTCCGAGTTAAAATAAGACTGTACGCTGTCACCGTAATTAACAGATTGAGCCGAGATTTTTTTGCCATTAAAATGCTCGTCTTCAAGCTCCTTAATTGCTAAGGCAGCATTGTAAGCCTGATCTAAGGCTCTCTCCGGCGTTTCTTGATACCAGTCGTTGGCAGAGTGCAAGTATTTTCCGATCTTGATCCAAGGAGATATAGTCATAGCTGAAATTGGTTAATACTTTTGGAAAAGTACCAGCAAGCATTAGTGTATTTGGTATCTTAGCAGATTTATTTATTGTAGAAACTGTGACCTCTGATTCTTTTTGGATTACTGGAAGTTCCCGCAGCGGTAAAACCACTCGCCTAGTAGAGCAGTTTTGTCAATGGAGCCGAACTGTTAAGCCTTTATCACCTAATTTTCCTCGCCGCCAAAGTCAGTTACAACGGATGGCTGGTCAGAGAGTACCAGCAATTTTGGTATTAGCCGCCAACGGCGACAACAGACTTGATTTAGCTGACCGGATTGCGGAAGCTACCTTTGGTCAACATTCCTTTCACTCAACTACGCCTCTAGGTTTTTTTGAAGACGAAGTAGTGCTGTTTTGGCCTCTCCTAATTCGATCGCTTGACTTGAGGGCCCAATTTCCGTTACGACTGCGACCTGAAACCGAACAGGAACTTGCGGCTATGCTCTGGCGTTCTGAACTGGACGCAGGCATTTTGGGACAAGCAGGTGTAGGTACAGAACGCATGGTGCGTAGAACTCTAGATTTATTCCAACTGGCTGCTCAGAGCGGTACACCCGCAGAAGAAATACCCACTCTTTTAGAAGAGGGATTTGCTGATGATAACGCGCCGGCAAGCCTGTGGGAAGTCATGGGAGAGTTGTTGGTGAAGTGGCGAGAGTGGTGTTTAGCCAGAGGATTACTTACTTATGGCATTATTTGCGAACTCTATTGGCGGTATTTGCTGGAAGAGCCTACTTATCAGCAACACTTAGCAGAGCGCTATCAAGCAGTGCTGGCGGACGATGTGGATGAATATCCCGCTATAAGTCGCCGCCTGTTTGAGTTCCTGCTCGATCGCGGCGCAGCAGGCGCTTTTACCTATAATCCCGATGGGGGAATTCGGCTAGGTTTAGGGGCTGACCCAGAATATATGGCAGACTTACAAGTACGCTGCTTGGTAGAAAACTTGAACCAGCCTACAGGCTTAGCCTCAGAGATTGGAGAGGCAGTTGTAGACTTGGCAGTGAATGCTTTTATATTTTACCCTTCAAACCACCGCTTACCTGCCTCAGTGCGATCGCTTCAAACCACTTCTCGCTCCGATTTGCTGCGAAAAACGGCTGAAACAGTCGTCGAGTTAGTACAGTCAAAAGCCGCAAAGCCCCAGGAAATTGCAGTGATTGCACCTGGTTTAGATGCGATCGCGCGCTACAGCCTAATTGAAATCTTTACCAGTCGCAACATCCTCATCGAATCCCTTAACGACCAACGCCCTCTCTCCAGTTCTCCTACCATCAGAGCTTTACTCACCCTTTTAGCCTTAGTCTATCCAGGTTTGGGTCGTCTAGTAGGAAGAGATGATGCAGCCGAAATGCTAGTCGTATTAAGTCAGCGATCGCCCAGAGGGGGAGGTAGGGGAGATGGGGAAGATGGGGAGGATGGGGGAGATGGGGGAGATAG
>NZ_JAQMUA010000390.1:0-24340 GCF_028330895.1 Kamptonema animale CS-326
CTTTCGCATACAAGAAAAGAGGGCTAAAGCCCAACTACGTACCTCCTACAAAAGCGAGATTCTTCGTCTGACGCACCCTAAAATACGTTATCTTTTTGTGTGGTTGAGGAAGTATTAATGACATCGAATGATTTGTCGATATCACCGGAACAAGAACCAAATCTAGATTGGACAGCCGTTGTATTTTTCGCTAGTATTCATGGTCTAGCATTACTAGCTCCCTGGTTTTTTTCCTGGTCAGCTTTAGGTGTAACTTTGTTTTTACACTGGTTTTTTGGTAGTATTGGTATCTGCTTAGGTTATCATCGCTTGTTAAGCCATCGCAGTTTTCAGGTTCCCCAATGGCTGGAATATACGATCGCAATTATTGGTGCTTTAGCACTTCAGGGTGGGCCGATTTTTTGGATTGCCGGACACCGACTGCACCATGCCTTTACCGAAGATGAAATCAAAGATCCCTACTCTGCCCGTCGAGGATTTTGGTGGAGTCATATGTTGTGGATTTTCTATCCCTATTCAACATTTTTCGACTATGAAAAGTATCAGCGCTTTGCCCCTGACTTAGCACGAGATCCGTTTTATCGTTGGCTGAATCGCAACTTTTTACTGCTGCAAATTCCTCTGGCACTGTTACTTTATGCAGTAGGTGGATGGTCTTTTATTATCTGGGGTATGTTTGTGAGAGCGGTTCTGCTTTGGCATAGTACCTGGTTCATTAATTCTGTTACTCATCTTTGGGGATATCGTAGTTTTGAAACTAATGATAATTCCCGTAATCTTTGGTGGGCGGCAATTCTCACCTACGGCGAAGGGTGGCATAATAATCATCACGCTCATCCTAATGTGGCAAAAGCTGGTTGGCGTTGGTGGGAAATTGATATTACTTGGTGGGCAATTTGGTTAATGAAGAGTTTGGGATTGGCGCGGAAAGTTATTATGCCGCCTGTTCCAGTGACGGATAAGTAGTAGTATATTGTAACGATCGGTTGACGGGAGAAAAATGTCAACCGATCGTTTTATAGCAAATTTTTGCTATTTACAGATGTTCCGCTTTGTGTGAATTAAAAAGTTTATTTTTCATAGTACCTCTAAGCTTTCGCTCAAGATAAATCGATTAAACTTCTACCGCCGTTGTTGAAAGAGGTGCGGAGCGATTCTAGAAATTCTCGGTCTAAAGTTTCGACTTCTTTCAAGCGTTGAATGTCTTCTTTCTCTTTAGCTATTTCTCGGAGCGTAAATGGATGTTTTGATATCTCTTCAACTTGCACTTTCCACGATTTTTGTAACCAATCTTGTTCTGTAATTTCTTTTTCAATATCAAGAAATCCAAAAATTGTGTCTCCTACAACTTTTACTACTTTAATAATGGCTTCTATATTGTCCGAATCGAGACAAGCTTTTAACGTGCTTGAAATCGCCACTACCGCTAAATGGGATTCGGCGCTATACCGTGATTCAAGAACGTAATCACCAGGAACGATCGCTTCTTGACAATTTCTTATTAGTAGCTTGATTATCTCGACTTCAACTGCTTTACCCTGTAAAATCTGCCAGACTTCATCTAGAGAGGTTCTGAGAATGGAAGGATTTCCCTCACCTTCCTCTCTTGCAAAGGCATAGTAATTTGGAAGCATTCTCTCGCAAATCGAAGCTGCGAAAGCAATCCTGTGTAAAGGCGGTAATTTTTCAAGTTCTTTTTCTAGTACGTCTAAATTGTAAAAGTCTAGATTCATTTAGTCAATTACCACTTTGCTCTTAAATGAAGGAGAATTAATTATTAAATTGAGACGAAAAATCAAAAACACGAGTAATGATTGTATCGTAGTTTAAATCTACAACAGCTTGGCAGCGATCGCGCAGCGGACAATCTCCACAACGTGGCTTTTTAGCCGTGCAAACTGTCGCTCCGAAATCCAATAGCGTCAAGTTCCACTTTCCCACCTCTGTATCGGGGGCGACTTGTTCTGCTGCCTTCCAGAGCAGTTGGCAGCGCGATTTCACTCGATTGCCAAGCAAACCGAAAAAGCGCTCGAAAATACGAGCGACGTTGGTATCGAGGACGGCTTTTGGCTGTCCAAAAGCATTGGCACAGATGGAACGCGCCGTGTACAAGCCAACTCCGGGGAGTTTGAGTAATTCGGCTTCTGATTCCGGGATTTTACCAGAGTACCGTTCGACGATTATCTGCACCGATTCGCAAAGCCTTTGAGCTCGAAAGTGCAAACCCAAAGGTTGCAACAGGCAAGCAACATCTTTAACTGGCGCTACGGCTAGAATCTCCAAGGTAGGATAGCAAGAGATAAAAGTTTCGTAAACGGGACTGGCTGTTGAGGCTCCGGTTTTTTGCAGTAAGAATTCAGCAATAAAGATAGAATAGGGGTCGGTGGTACGCCGCCAAGGGAAATCCCGCAAGTTATCCAAAGCCCAAGTTTGTAGCTGATGGCGGAACCAAGCAATATTTGCTGCTTCGAGATGTTCCGCTTTGTGTGAATTAGAAAGTTTGCTTGTCATAGCTGCTTATAAGCTTTCATTCAAGATAAATCGATTAAACTTCTGCCGCTGTTGTTGAAAGAGGTGCGGAGCGATTCTAGAAATTCTCGGTCTAGGGTTTCGACTTCTCTCAAGCGCTGTAGGTCTTCTTGTTCTTTAGCAATTTCTTGTTTGGCCAGCGCGTGGCTAGAAACATATTCCTCTTGTTCTTGCAGGGATTTTTTATACCAATTGGGATCGGCATCATCTTTTCTACTTGTAAGGAAACCGTTGATAATATCTCTGACAAATTCCATTACATCAATAAAGTGCTGTGAGTTGCAATCAATACAAGCTTCTAGAGTCGAACGAATTGCCGAGCAGGTTAGTTGTGCTTCAAAATCATATCGGGATTGCATAACATAATCTGAATGAGGTGCTGCGTTTTCACAATCATCAATGAGTTGACGAATTTTTGCTTCATCCACAGGTTTTGCTTGCAACACTTCCCAAACTTCATCCAGAGCAATTCTGAGTGACGTAGGATCGCCCCAACCTTCTTGTTGCGAAAAAACATTGTAAATCGGAAGCATTCTCTCGCAAATCGAAGCTGCGAAAGCAATCCTGTGTAAAAGTGGTAATTTTTCAAGTTCTTTTTCTAGTAAGTCTAAATTGTAAAACTCTAGATTCATTTAATCCATTACGACTTTGCTATTAAATTTACCTGTTCCCACTCTCGATCGAAAAGCAGTAATAATCGCATCAGTTTTGATCTCCAAACCTAGATAATAATTCTTCACGGGATAACTGCAAGAGTAAAGGAGCCAACTCCTCCGGCGGTAAAGTCAATAATGGTGATATCATTGTTGCTAATTGCTCATCTAAGGAACCAAAGCGCGACGTTAGTAGATTTTCTATCAGGCGGCGTTGTCCCTCTTGGATTCCCTCTTGCATCCCCTGCTGTTGTGCTTCTTGTTTTGCCTGTTCCAATTGTTGATCGAAAAGTGGTGATAATCGCATAATTAACTCCTGATCTTCTACATCTTTATTGGTCGTAACTTGTAACTCTGCCCTTAACCGATTGAGCATGGTTAAAGCATTTTTTCGGAATGGATGCGACACTGGAAGTGATTCTATTTCCGCGATCGCCTGCTTCTGAACATTACCTTTACCCAAAATCCTCAACCATAGAGTTTCTGGGGTACAAGGTAATTGGTGAATGACAACGATCGCACTCCTGAGTTCCGGTGCCATCAAGTAAACTCCCGGCAACCACTCTGGTTCTAATATAGCACGAAAGCCCGACAACACTGCTACTGATGCGGTAGGTGTAAGTATCCACAATCTTGGTAAGACTAAATCGGCAACTTCTTTGGGATTGCGAGCAGTTTCACGGTAATATTTGCGTCTAATTTCTAACTCTTTTGATAGACAATCGCAAATTTCTTGGGGTGTGACTGGATTGCGAAATGGTTCTAAAATACACGGAGTTTTTGCTAATCTTCCTAATAATCCTAAAAGTTCGGGATTCCCTTGGTTAATAGATGCTGGCTCAAACCAAACATCTATTTCTCTGACTTCCGCACTAATACTACGAGGCGCTTGTACTGTGCCAAAAGGACTTAGTAATTCTTCTAAGTAATCTTTAGCAAATTTGTCGTGAATAAATCGAGTCATAATAAGAAGGAAGAGGGAAGAGGGAAAAAGTTTTAGTTATCGCAGTTAACATTTAATCATTATTGGACTTACGCAAAGAAACCGGGTTTCTATGAAAAATTGTTAGTTTATTAACGAGAGATTTACGAAGAAACCCGGTTTCTAACTTCGGTTTGCGTAAGTTAAGTAGGTGGACATAAATAAACGCTATAAATTGTAAATTGTAAGGTGGGCGCTCGCTGCAACCATCTTCTATGAGTTACAGGTTTTTTGCGGCGATCGCCCACCCTACGTTTAATTATGTCCGACTACTTAAGTCATGTTTTAAACGCTTCATCCCTAAATCAAATTTTATAAGCTTGGTACACACAAATAGTAATTTGTCAACAGCCAAAACTAATAAATTTTTCCTAATCTTTTACCTTGCTATCCACGATCGCGTTAACCCAGCGTAGGCTTAGCCAGGGGTCGGCATCGCACCTTCTCCACCATTTCCTGAAAAAATGTAACAACTTGTAAACTATAATGAGACGGAATCAAACACAGAGGGCAAAGCGTCAAATGCGAGTTGCGATCGCGGGAGCAGGTTTAGCAGGACTTTCCTGCGCCAAATATCTCACAGACTCAGGGCACACCCCCATCCTCCTAGAACGGCGGGACGTGCTCGGCGGCAAAGTAGCGGCCTGGAAAGATGCTGACGGCGACTGGTACGAAACCGGCCTCCACATCTTTTTTGGTGCCTACCCAAATATGTTGCAGCTATTCAAAGAGCTCAACATCGAAGATAGACTCCAATGGAAAGATCACACCATGATCTTTAACCAACCAGAAACCCCCGGAACCTACTCGCGTTTCGACTTTCCCGACATCCCCGCACCCTTCAACGGCGTAGTAGCTATCCTTGGCAACAACGATATGCTCACCTGGCCAGAAAAAATCCGTTTTGGCATAGGCTTAATTCCCGCCATGCTCAAGGGTCAAAACTACGTCGAGGAAATGGATAAATATTCCTTCTCTGAGTGGCTGAAACTGCAAAACGTCCCCCCCAGAGTCGAAAAAGAAGTCTTTATTGCCATGTCCAAAGCTTTAAACTTCATCGATCCCGACGAAATCTCTTCAACAGTAATTCTCACAGCCCTCAACCGCTTTCTGCAAGAGAAAAACGGCTCAAAAATGGCCTTCTTAGACGGTTCTCCCACCGAGAGATTGTGCCAGCCAATAGTAGATTACATCTGCGATCGCGGCGGTGAAATTCGACTCAACGCCCCCATCAAAGAATTTTTACTCAACAGTGACGGAACCGTTAGCGGCTTCCTGATTCGCGGATTAGACGGAACCCCCGACGAAATTCTCACCGCCGATGCCTACGTTTCCGCCATGCCAGTTGACCCCCTCAAAGTCATGCTCCCAGAACCTTGGCGGCAAATGGAATACTTCAAAAAGCTAGATGGCTTAGAAGGAGTACCCGTAATTAATGTACATTTATGGTTTGACCGTAAACTTACCGACATCGATCACTTGCTATTTTCGCGATCGCCCCTACTCAGCGTCTATGCCGACATGAGCAACACCTGCCGCGAGTACGCCAACCCCAACCGCTCAATGCTGGAGTTAGTATTAGCACCAGCCAAAGATTGGATTAACAAATCCGATGCCGAAATTGTCGCCGCGACAATGGCCGAACTCGAAAAACTCTTCCCCGACCAAATCCCCCAACCCGCAAAACTGTTAAAATCCCACGTAGTCAAAACTCCCCGCTCAGTTTACAAAGCAACCCCCGGTCGCCAAGAGTGCCGTCCCAACCAAACCACACCCATAAGCAATTTCTATCTAACGGGGGATTATACGATGCAACGTTATCTTGCGAGTATGGAAGGGGCCGTACTTTCTGGTAAGCTGACAGCGCAGGCAATAGATAGCGATCGGCGCATCGAGGTAGGCGGTCAGCCCAAACCAGTGCTGAGTGAAACTCTTGCAAGCTGATAGCTAGATCCTGAGCCTGAGAGCTGAAAAAAGAATGCTGCAACTGTCAAAATCCCAGTGCATGAGAACTCTGGCCTCTGTGGAGGACTCCTACGAACTCTGTCGTCAGATCACGGAGAAATACTCCAAAACCTTTTATTTAGGCACTCAGCTAATGCCCGAAGCCAAGCGTCGGGCAATTTGGGCTATTTATGTCTGGTGCCGCCGCACGGATGAACTCGTGGACGGGCCGGGAGCTAGCGAAACTACGCCGGAAACCCTCGACCACTGGGAAGCACATCTAGAATCTCTATTTGCCGGCCACTGTCTAGACGACTTAGACGTTGCCTTCGTAGATACCATTTCCCGCTTCCCCCAGGATATCCAGCCGTTTCGGGACATGATTGCAGGTCAGCGCATGGATCTGTACCGTTCCCGTTACGCAACCTTTGAGGAACTAGAACTTTACTGTTACCGTGTGGCGGGAACGGTAGGTTTGATGTCCACTGCGGTAATGGGGGTGGAGAAAACCAAATCAGCGGCTAGCTGGAATTGGCACTGGGATGCGAGAAGTCCCTCTGAAGAAGCGATCGCCCTGGGAATTGCCAACCAACTCACCAATATCCTCCGGGATGTGGGAGAAGACGCTCGTCGCGGTCGGATTTACATCCCCTTAGAAGAGTTAGCCCTGTTTAACTATACTGAGGAGGATTTATTTAACGGTGTCGTTGACGAACGCTGGCGGGAATTAATGCGTTTTCAGATCGGCCGCGCTCGCAAGTTTTATGCTAGTGCAGAACGGGGAATCAAGGTTCTTAGTCCAGATATCCGCTGGCCTGTGTGGGCGGCAATGATGCTATACAGCCAAATTCTGGACGCGATCGAGCGTAATAATTACGATGTTTTTCAGAAACGAGCTTTCGTTTCTAAACCCCGGAAAATGCTTTGTTTGCCCCTAGCTTTTCTAAGGTCAAAGGCGCTTTAGTTAGTGACACGACGTAATTGCTAATTGCTAATTGCTAATCGCTAAACTCGTTTATATTACGGCAGAAATTGAAACAAATTGATTCAGAAACAGTAGGGCTAGCCTACGGATTTCTTGGTGTCCTAATATTTAGTCTGACACTGCCGGCAACTCGTCTGGCAGTGGCTGAAATCGATTCAACTGTTGTCGGGTTAGGGCGTGCGATAGTAGCTTCATTGTTGGCAATTATTTTACTCAAAATCACTCGGCAACCTTTACTATCCCGCAAACATCTATCCAGTTTATGCGTGGTAGCGGCTGGTGTGATTGTCGGATTTCCCCTACTTTCAGCTTGGGCAATGCGTTGGTTGCCAGCTTCTCATGGCGCGATCGTGCTAGGATTTTGCCCTTAGCTACCGCTATAGCAGGAGCCTTGAGAACGGGCGATCGCCCAACAACCCCATTCTGGCTGTGTAGTGGTATTGGTAGTGCTATTGTTGTCTTGTTTACGGTAATCACAGGAGATGGAACTTTACAGATAGCTGACCTCGCCTTACTGGGTGCAGTTGTTGCTGCTGCTGTGGGCTATGCCGAGGGGGGGACACTTATCCCGCCAGTTGGGGGAATGGCAGGTAATCTGCTGGGCATTAGTTCTGTCTGCTCCATTTTTGGTCGTGCCTGTGGCGATCGCGATCCTCCAACACGGCCTTCACGCCTCATGGTCAGCATGGTTAGGCTTTAGCTATGTCAGTGTATTTAGTATGTTTCTGGGGTTTTTTGCTTGGTATCATGGACTAGCGATCGGCGGCGTAGCACGAGTTAGTCAAATGCAGCTTTTACAGCCGTTCTTGACTATTTTTGCTTCAGCATTATTTCTACAAGAACAGATTACAATGTTTACTATCGCTATAGCTTTGCTCGTTTTGATAATGGTTGCATTGGGCAAAAAAGCTACAATTAGATCTTCTATAAAACCAATTTAGTTGATTTTTATTATGAAAAAGATTGGTGTTTTTGGTTCGGCTATAGATACCGAAGATTCTGTCAATCAAAAAGCCAGAAAAGTTGGAGAGCAAATTGCTATAACCGGCAATTGTATTATCACAGGAGCCTGTACTGGCATTCCCCTACAGGCTGTACTGGGAGCTAAGAGTTTAGGCGGATATTCTATCGGATTCTCCGCTACATATTCTCCAGATCATCATCTCGCAGTGATGGAAACGCCTTTAGAATTATACGATGAGATAGTTTGGATACCCCAAGATTATAAGCACAAAGATAATGCAGCCGTTTGTCGCAAATATAGAAATGTTTCATCTGTGGCAGACTCTGATGCAGCTATCTTTATTAGTGGACGTTGGGGAACTCTCAATGAGTTATCAAATGCCTATGACATGGGTAAACTAATTGGGATTTTAAGTGATACTGGAGGCATGACAGAATATATTGAAATATTAATGGAAGCCTTGAAGAAGAAAACAAGTAGCCAAGTAATATTTGATAATGAACCGGAGAATTTGGTCAATCAGATTTGTCAAAAAATGACAGAATGATTTGCAATTCCTATGCTACAATAAAATCAAGATTCCAGTCACACAGAACAAAACTGTTTGAGCGATCTAAAAATATGCAAGTACAAAGCCAACTGAACGCTAAGAAAGTATGCTCCTCAGAAGAGAACCAGTTTGATGTTGGCATTGTGGGGTCTGGTATTAGTGGCAGTATCCTAGCCGCAATTCTTGCTAAGCATAATGTTCGTGTGTTGCTTATTGATGCAGATAGTCATCCGAAATTTGCAATTGGGGAATCAACCGTACCCCATACCTCGAAGATGTTAGAATTGATGGGCGATCGCTATGGCGTTCCCGAACTCAAAAATCTTGCTACCTTTCAAGATATTCGTCAAAAGGTAACATCGTCTTGTGGTATTAAACTGGGTTTTGGATTTGTCTATCACCGCCAAGAGGAAGACCAAAATCCTCAACAAGTTACTCAAACTTTAATTCCCGGACAACCGGAGAACCACTGGTATCGGCAGGATATTGATTCCTATATGTTTCATACTGCCATACGTTATGGGACAGAATGCCGACAGAAAACAAAAATTATCGACATAAATATTGACGAGCAAGGTGTTGACTTAAAAACAGAACAAGGAGAAAAATTCAGAGTTAAATATTTAGTAGATGGCAGCGGTTATCGTTCTCCCTTAGCTCAAAAATTTGATTTGCGGGAAACGCCAACTCGCATGAAAACTCACTCTCGTACTGTGTTTACTCACATGGTTGGTGTAAAACCTTACGAGGACTGCGTACACCCTAAAAATGTACTCGATCAGCCTGTATCCTGGTCTCAGTGTACGCTGCATCACATCTTTGATGGTGGCTGGATGTGGGTAATTCCTTTCAACAACCATAAAGATGCTACCAACCCTTTGTGCAGCGTTGGTTTGTGCTTGGATTCTCGACGCTTTCCTAAAAATGACACACCACCTGAAGCAGAATGGAAGCAGTTTCTCGCCAGGTTTCCTTCGATCGCGAAACAATTTGAAGAAGCGAAACCAGTGCGGAGTTGGACTTCCACTTCTCGCCTACAATATTCTGTCAAAAAATGCGTGGGCGATCGCTATTGCCTGACATCTCACGCTGCTGGTTTTATCGATGCGCTTTTTTCGAGAGGACTTGCTAATACCACCGCGATTATTGATGCCCTTGCTAATAGAATTTTGCAAGCTGTTGCCGACAACGATTTTTCAACAGAGCACTTCGAGTATATAGAACAGTTACAGCAGAATACTATCAATTATAACGATCAATTGGTTAACTGCTCATATATCTCGTTTAGAGACTTCGATCTTTGGAATGCTTGGTTTCGGATGTGGTATCTCGCTGTAGGTTTGGGTGGTTTGAGGTTAGGAATGATGCACAAAAAATTCATTATAACTGACGATCCTTCAGCCCTACCTGATGCCCATGAACCCTTGGGTTTATTTAATATAGATCCGAAGAATGAAGAATTTAGAAAATTATGGGATGCTGCTGTTGCTATTGTGGAATCGGTAGATACAGGAGAGACTGCACCAAAAGATGCCGCACAAAAAATTATGACTATGCTCGATCTGGCTGACTTTTTACCTCCAGCTTTGAGGTTATCTGACCCCAGTAAGCGTTATATAGATTTTACAACTGATGACATTAATCTGCACTTCCTTTCGTGGAAAACATTTTCTACCCGTTCGGAAATGGAAGCAATCTATAGCATTTGAAATAGTAGGCCGGACTTAGGCAAGTGTCACGATCGAATCAAGTTGTAGGGTGCGTCAGACGAAGTTATGGATTGATATAATCAGGGTTTCGGTGTCTGACGCACCGACTCTATGTGCCAGTTGTATAACTCTTATTATGGTGCATAATCGGTAGATATTTTGTCAGATTTAGAGCTATTAGCTCAGGAAATTTAGCATGACTACATCGCCGACAATAGTGGATAAAGTTCTTGGTATATCGTTATTATTTAAGGAAAAAATTAACCTGTTAATGGGAGGTTATAAAATAAGAATGGATGGAGTTGAGACAGAGCATGGAGTTATTTATAAAGGCAATATTGAAAATCCTGAAGAGCCAATTTTATTGCGAATTAATTCCGCTTGCTACACAAGCGATATTTTTGGCTGTCAAAGATGCGACTGTAATTGGCAACTCATGCGAGCAATTGATATGATCGATCGCTCAGAAAATGGTTTAATTATATATCACTTTAACCACGAAGGGAGAGGTGCCGGATGGACAAATAAATTAAAAACTTATGCGCTTATGGAAGAAAGAAATTATACGACGTTTGAGGCTTTTTCACATTTAGGTATTCAAGCAGATCAGCGGAGTTATTATCCGGCTATTTTGATTTTGAAGGATTTGAATATCAAGGCGGTAAACCTGATTAGCAATAATCTTGAAAAAGAGAAAATTTTAATCGCCAATGGTGTTAAAGTAAATCAAAGAGTACCTTTGGTTAGTCACAAAAAAGAATGGCAAAAATATTTAATATCAAAAAAAAGTCAATTTGGCCATGACATTCAATGATAGATTATTTAGTGAGAGTGTTTTTTAAAGTAGGTCAGTGATTTTTTTGATCTAAAGTAGTTAGTGTTCAATCAAGATATTCTGGAAAGTAAACTATGCAATTTAGCGATCGCCTTGTAGAAAAAATTACCCAAACGAGTAATATAGTAGTTGGAATCGATCCGAATTTTGATTTAATGCCAAAGGCTATCCTTCCAGCTAACGGCGATTCTCAAGCTGTTACAAATGCCTTAGTTAATTTTGCAAAACTGGCGATTGATACTGCCTACAATTTGATTCCAGCAGTCAAGTTTCAATCTGCCTATTTCGAGCAATTTGGTAGTGCAGGTATAAAGGCTCTAGCTCAATCTATTGAATATGCTAGAAATCAAAAACTTTTAGTGATTTTGGATGCGAAAAGAGGAGATATCGGTTCCACCTCACTTGCCTATGCTCAAGCATATTTAGAAGGAAAGACAAAATTAGCAAATGGATTGACAATTGAGTCGGATCTAGAAGTAGATTGTATCACGATTAATCCATTTTTAGGAGACGACAGTTTAGAGCCATTTGTAGAAACGGCTATTAAATGTAATAAAGGTTTATTTATTTTGGTGAAAACCTCAAATCCTGGTTCCCAAATGATTCAAGATCGAGTTGTGAATGGAAAAACTATTTCTTACTATTTAGCAGAATTAGTTAATCAATTAGGCAAAGATAGTATTGGCAAAAGTGGTTACAGTTCCATCGGTGCTGTGGTAGGTGCTACATTTCCTGAACAAGCAAAACAATTAAGGGAAATCATGCCGAATGCCATCTTTTTAGTGCCAGGAGTAGGAAGCCAAGGTGGTAAAATCGAAAATACATTCATCAATTTTAATCCTGATGGTCAGGGTGCGATCGTACCAATTTCTAGGGGGATAACCTATTTCTCAAACCTAGATATGTCTTTAGAAGAATATCAGTTTTCAATGCGAAAAAAAGTTGAGTATTTTGTTGAAATTACGAAAAAATCTGGTAACTAATGAAAGATAATTTACTTGTAATATTGGGTGTGCAAGGAGCGTTAGGTTCCGCGATCTCCTGTCGCGAAGATTTGAATGCCGATATTCTTGGTATAGATATACTACAAGCAACTTGTCTTGAAAATTTAAGTTACTATCTTGCCTGTGATTTTAGCAACAAAAGTCAAATTGGAGCAACGATAAATACACTTCCTGTTTTTAACTATAAGAAAGTTATTTTTGTTAGTTGTATTGGTAAGTTTGGTGACGAAACATTTAACTCTTCCAGTTTTGAAGAAGATAGTTTATATGAAAATATTCAAGTTAATTTGGTAGGTATTGCTCATTTTATGATTGCGGCCATTAAAAGGTGTCTAACCCAAAATATTCCCACGCGAGTAATCATAGTTGGTTCGGCGGCGGCTTATGTTGGAAGTAGAGATATCGCCTATGGAATTGCTAAAGCCGGACTCAATGGATTAGTATTAAGTTTATCGAAGTCATTGTCTAGTCAGAATTCGGTGATTATTGGAGTCAATCCAGGAATATTTGAATCTACAATGTCCCAAGGGGTGTCTTCTGAGAGACAATCTCAGGCGATCGAAACTACGCATATTAAGCGAAAAGGAAGATTAGAAGAAATTGCGAACTTCGTGACTTATGTTGCCTTTGATGCACCTGATTATCTGACAGGCTCCATATTAAATATCAATGGAGGACAGTATACTTAAGATGTTGTAACAACAGGTTTCTCCACTTTCTCTAACACCCAGAAGACAGATATTACAATTACTAAAGCTACCATAATTATTGCAGCGGTGCGAAAAGTAGCCTGCACTCCAAAAACTAATGCCTCAACAGGTGCATTTGTGACATCTTTAACATCAATTCCAGATAGCTTAGCTGTAGCAATCGTAACAGTTGAAAACAAAGCACCCAAAATTGCTACGCCACTCATATGTCCCAATGTCCGCGACAAAGACAACAACCCAGAAGTGATGCCTAAGTATTCCTTTGACACTGCTCCCATTACAGCGCTATTGTTGGGGGCGTAGAACATTCCCATCCCTACCCCTACAGGAATCATCCGCACAATATAACCCAACGAAGTCAACTCGCTATTAAAAGTCGCGATCGCCAAATACCCAAATGCCATCAAAATCAATCCAATTAAGCTGATAATTCGCTCTCCCAATCGATCGGATAGCATTCCACAAATCGGTGAAATTAGCCCATTTAGCATAGGCTGCACCGCCATTAACAAACCCACTTGGCTGGCAGGATAATGCTTCACTAATTCCAAAAAGAAAGGGATGATAAAAATTACACCTGTGAGGGCAAGATAAACGATTAAATTCATTAATAGATTAAGCGATAACTCTAGCGATTCAAAAATTTTCAGATTGAGTAGCGGTGCTTTAATGCGAGATTCTATCACCAAAAAACAGGCTAAGCTGATGGCAGCCAAAGTGAATAAAATCAGCACTTTGATACTACCGAAACCTTGGTTTTGAACTAAAGTTATGCCGAGTGCAAAGCAAGATAAGCTGATTGCCATCAACAACGCGCCAATCCAATCAAAGGGTTGTGACTCTTTAGTAATAATCTCTTTGGGTACAACTCTAAGAACAATCCAACTGGCAATTACACCAATCGGTACATTCACCCAAAATATTAAAGGCCAGTCCCATAAATTAATTAATATTCCTCCTACCGTTGGGCCGATGGCAATTGATATGGCAAAAATTCCGGCTATAATACCGAGTGCTTGTCCCCGTTGTTTTTCAGGAAATATTTCTGTAATAATTGCCGTACCTAATGCAGCAATAAACACAGCTCCTATGCCTTGAACGACTCTAAAGCCAATCAAAAAACTAACATTAGGTGCTAGTCCGCATAGCAGGGAACCCAGTGTAAACAAGAGCATTCCAGTCAGGTACAACAGCTTTTTACTGTACATATCACCCAACCTACCCACAGCTAACACAAAAACGTTGAGCATCAGTAAATAACCGATCGCTACCCATTGAATGGTAATAAAGTTAGTGTGGAATGATTCAACTAATGTTGGTAGGGCGAGGGTAACGATGTGGATATCCAAACCAAACATAAACACACCAGTCCCAATCCCGAAGAGTGCCCACCATTTTTCAGAAGCTTTTGGTTCTGAGTGGATCTGTAAAGTTTGTTTTTCCTTATTTTGCATGGCACTAAAACTAATTATTTATCAGACTTTGTGCCATTTTTTCAGTCCACTACTAACTTAAGGCTGCACAGTTTAAGGCTTGCTAACCAGAAATAGGAGATGGAAAAAGGCTGCTACCTTGAACACTGATTCAGGAATTACTCGCGATCGCATCTACCTAAGTTTACACAGGGTGCGATGTTCTTCTGTGCTTAGTTTTAGCCGTAAAGGAGTTGGTATTTTTTAATCTCTGTCAATTAAGAACCAAGATTTTTGTGGATTTATCCCAAAAATCTTGTCCTTAATAATCCCCGTGTCTGGAGACCGGGGAGTGTCAACCCAAGTCTAGAGCTGAAGTTCTCGCGCTATCCTCTGCGATCGCAGTTTTAGGTATTAGTTTGAGCAGCCGCCAGCCGTTGCTTGAGTTCTTCCAGAGCACTAGCCCAGCGAGGATCTGGCTGCACCGAACCAGAATCGGCAGTATAGCTAGTTGCTGCACCCGCACCCCGGCGTGACTTATTATCGCCACCCCGCCGACGACCGCCGCTTTTACCACCGCCACCACCGCCACCGCCACCGGTAGACGGCGCAGAACGCTGCTGTGGAGGTTGTTGTTGCGATTGAGGCTGAGACTGGGACTGCTGCTGAGGCTGATCTTCATCACCCTTTTCACCTTTGCCCCCCTTAGACCGAGGCAATGCCTTTTCAATCTTGAGGGGATTTTCCTTGAACATAAAGCCGTTGTATTTTTCAATTACTTGATCGGCTTGTTCGTCAGTAGCTACCGTCACAAACCCAAAACCCCGACATTTGCCAGTTTTGCGATCGGTGATCACCTTAGCAGAAACCGATTCGCCTTCCTCAGCAAAAACTGCTTGCAGTTCTTGGCGTTCGAGTTCTTTAGGGAGATTGCCTACATAGAGACGAATAGACATGAAATATTCCTCCAGACTTGGACTGTAATTAGTTTGCTAGAAAATCATTACCTGAAGTCAACAGAAAGTTAACTGCAAGGCAGCATGACCAAACCGCAGAAACTGCGCGTTCATCTAACCAAGGTTGACACCGCACCTCACTTTGTAAAAAAAGATGATTAACTCTTCTTACCCCTGCACTTGGCAACCAAGGCAGAGAATTTTTAACTGTAAGGTTGTTGTGTAAACTTGTGGTCATCACTTAAAAACTGAGGCTAGATATTAGTTCTGCGTTATTTGCTTCCCGTGTTGATGCAGAATTTTTATAGCCAGGACTGTAGAAATTAATTTCCAACGATTTCAAGTTCAAGTAACCCGGATTTGACACTTCCACCCCTATAAGGAGATGGAATTATTAGGAAGTTTCGCTCCTAATACCCCTAAAGCTGCTGGTTCCTGGGCGCAATCCTTTTGCCAAAAATGGCGGTCTGCTATCCTTGCCTTGCAGCAAGCTCCTCAAGCGTGACTTCCTCTCAGTCCCAGGGCAGGTTTTTAAGACTAGACTTGTCTAATTGGATTTTAGCAAAATGGGATGGACGGCTACTAAAGTAACAGCGCCTACCCTACCCCAGTCGGGGCATTGCTCGCGGTGGTCAAGATTTGTCACTACTCAGTTTAGTACGATGAGGGACACAACGACTAAATTTTTTTAGAGTAAGTAACTTCATCTCTAACCAAATGCTAAATTCAATTTTTGAACTCTGGTATCCCTTGAGCTGGGTAGGACAGCGTTCAACTATCCTATTAAAGGTATCACAGCCTTGAGGACACAGCTACCTGTAGCCAAGATTTCAATCTTAAGTTAAGGCTAGGTAGTTTTAAGTGCTTAGCAATTTAACTCTAAATGCGAGTAGCTAAAAAAACAGCCGACAGGTGCGGCTGGCTAAACTTACTGTGTTGGGAGGTTGACAATTTGTACGTGATACCTTAATGGCTATAACCTATAGAGGGCATACCGTAGTCTGGGTCAATCAATTTCATGTAACTAAATGTAACACTCGATCGGTAAAATTGCAACTTTTCTTTACATAAGGAAGAGGAGAGAGGCGGGGGAGCACAGAGGACAGGGGAGAGAGGGAGCAAGGCTGATCAGGGAGAAATAAGGAAAAGGAAATAAGGAAGGGGTAATTTCTGACTGTTTTAACTCAAAACTCAAGGCTTAGGGCGGGCACGGGGGCACCGCCCCTACAAAACAAAACTCAAAACTTATATCCCCGATCTGCCGGTATTAAAGATGATGTAGGCTCCCCAAAGAGCCGCAGCGAAGGCTAAAATCGTAGACCAGATGGGATGACCGCTATAGCTGGTTCTGCCACCTTCAGTCCGTAAGTTTTCCAGATCGATCGCCACAGTCGGCCCTCGTCTGAGCCATCCAGTAGCAATAACTGATTTTCCGATTAAATCCGAGGGACGGGTTGGTACTGGCCAAAGATTGCCAATCGGGCCGAGTATGGACAGATGGTGTAATTTCACTAAGCCAGTGGCAGTTTCCAGAATTAAATCCTGTCCCAGCCAATTGTTGATGCCGCTTCTACCGAGGAGTTTGCCTTGGAGTTGGACAGGCTGGCTATCTAGAGGTAAAGCTTCTGAGTTAGATAATATCTCTGTTATTGTTGGTTCCGCCGTCGCCGAGGGTTTAATGTCTGGGAAGAAGTAGTTGATGCGGATGAAAGTGCCGAGGCTAAAGCCAATGGGTAAGCAACCGATCAGAATGCCGCGATCGCCTTTAAGCCAATCCAGTTGCCAAATGTCAAAGAGAGAGAAAATCCACCCGATCGACCAAATCCCGATAACGATCGCTAAACTCATGGGAATGCCGAAGAAAGGAGCACCTTGCAACAGCAGTTTTGGTAATTGGTAATTGGTAATTGGGAATTGGGAATTGGTAATTGGTAAGCGAGAATTGCGCTTCTGTTCCCCTGCTGGCTTGGTTGCTAAATCTAGTTCTGGGTCTAGTTTCCAGTGCTGGGCATAGAGGGTTAATAAGTGTAAGCGTTCTCCGATTAAAGGATGGGTATTACTGACTTCTAACCACTTGCGGTAAGGGTTGTGTATATCCCATTGTAAAAGGGTTTCCAAAGGGGCTAGTGATGCGGTAGAACCAAGTGTGACGGCTTGTTTGACACCCAAGGGTGTCAAAAATTCAAAGCCTTCGAGTAGAGGACAAATTTGCTGCTGTTGGCGGACATCTTCAGCAATACCGATCGCCATTTTTGCGATCGCGCGAGTCAAAGCATTAGGATTACCTGTAATTTCAGCCGCGAGGCGATCGCTATAATAAACTCGTCGCCGTGATAGCCACAAAACGGGCCACCGCAGCAGCCAAAAGATGCCATAACTGGCTGACGAAATAGCGATCGCCACCCCCCGCAGAAAAGGTATTAGAAATCCTCGAACAGATATAGGAATATTTGGCAAATCTTTGGCTCGATCTCCCCAATATCCAGCTTGCCAGTAGATAGTATAGGGAATTTGAATCACCATTGTTGCTAGGGACATTACTACAAAATCCCAGTGAACGATATGCCCCAACTCGCGGGCAAAAACAACAGCAATTTCATCTTCTGAAAGTTGTTCTAACAATCCCTGACTAACTACAATTCTGGCGAATCGGGGTAAGCAACCATAAGTCATAGCGATGGGAACGCTAGTCGGCAAAACTTTTATAGTAGGTACTGGCAAGTCTCTTTTTCGGCAAAAACTTCGCAGTACCCCATTAGCTTCTTTACTATAATTAAATAAGCTGGTCATGGGTAGCGGTTGCAAGCCGTGAAACTGCTTTAATAGTGCGTCCATTAACCAGGGCGAGAAAACTAAGAGCAACCCAAATGTGAATTGTAAAAATGGGGCGGGGTTGAGATTAAAAAGCGGAATTGGTTTCAATAAAGGAATCTTTGTTAATAGATAAAAGTGAAGTAATAGAGCATTGACAGTAGTTAGGAGAAATTTCACAACTGTGAGTGTCACCCAAAATAGAGCGAGTCCAGTTGCTATCTGTTCCAACCCAAAACGACCAAATTTTAGGGGTTTGAGGGGTCGCCATTTCTGAGCGCGATCGCTCTTTCGCCAAGTTAATTGATAGCTACTACTTTCAGTGCTATAGTCTGTTGCCAAATTGGGATTATGCTCGCGACTTTGTTCTTCCTCTGGTGAGCCTTGTAAACTCTCCGAAGTATCGAGAAGATGGGAGTCAATATCAGCATCGCCTTTGAGAGATATTGGCGGCGTTATATCTGTATCATTCTGCTTAGAAACCTTAATATTAGGGACTTGGGAAGTTGCTGAGGGCGAGGAAACGACATTCTGTTTAATGACTTTACTGGGAACAGTTGGTAGCGCAGTCGCATCGAAGGGGACAAATCCTGTTAAGTCAGCTTGTGCTGTTGTTTCAGAAGCAGAGGTAGTTATCGGTGGAGATGCGATCGCTGGAGATTCAAACGGAATAAAACCAGTTTCAACTGGGGATATTTCTTCTGAATCTGGCAATTCTAAAACTAAACTCCCCGCTTCTTGCTTTTCCTCGCTCCCCCGCTCCTCCGCTCCCCTGCTCCCCCGCTCCCCCGCTCCCTCGCTCCCCTGCTCCCTCGCTCCCCCGCTCCCTCGCTCCCCTGCTATCTTTGGTGGATTACGCTTGACTAAATCTTTTAATGTTTTGGAGGCCCAAGCTTTTGCTTGACTGTTGGAACTTTTAGTTAAAGCGGAACAGAGTGCGATCGCGTCTTTGACTTTCCCAGTCTTTTTATAAGCAATCACCAATCCCATCTGTGCCCGCAAACCCGATCGCTGATTTGCCTCTGCTTTGGCAATGGCTTCTAGATGTGCGATCGCGCTGGGGTAATCTTTTGCTTTCAAAGCAGCTAAACCATCTTCCAGAGAGGGTTTAATAGATGAATCTGGTAGAGGGGGATTGGTAGGAGATGCCATGAAAGTCACTTTGATAGCGTCTTTTCCAAGATAGCCTAGACCTTAAAATTTGTAATAGTCATCAAATATTTTTTTACCCCAAGTGGAAGCGCGAACAGAGTTTCACTTTCTGCTTGGACTGTTTCAATTAGCGTTCTTCCTTTCTTTCCTAGAGGGAACCTTACCCAATTGCCGACTATTTTTAAGGCTTTTCCCGGATAGGAGATTTGATACCTTCCCCCTTTAGTCCTATATTTTAGCAATCTCGGTTTTTGCTTAGGTTCTCCTTTCTTGGCTAGCTTTTCTAAAGCTCTAAAAGAGCTAAAGGATTCGGCAACAGACTTTAACGATAACTGAGAGCGCTGTGATTGTAGACTTCACCGGAGAAGATAGAATTACTTTGGCTGATGACAACACTTTTGGCAATCTAACACAGACCGTAAATGTAGGGTTTGGACTAGGAGCGATCGCGTCAGCAGCAAAAGAAAGTTAGAGAGTTAATGGCAGGGTATCCCCTACCACTTCTGTCGGGTAAGGTTCCAGCCTCACCGCTCTCCCCTCATGAAATGGCTCAATCCCAGTCAGGGATACAGTATGCTTGACAGTCGCTCCTCCTTCTTACTGCTGGAGAACTCCCTATTTACCCCTACTCTGCTCCTCTGCACCTATACTTAAGGTTAGGATCTCCAGTTAAATTTTTTAAAGCGAATGTTCACTATCGATATCATTGTCAAGTCTACGCCTGTCTCGCTCTCGGTGCAAAGGAAGTCAGCGGATGATGCTGATGTTGTTTATCAGCAGGTTCTAGAGGCGATTCGCGCTACTCAACCCCAAGTGCTCGAACTTACCTGCGAGAAAAATCCTGAGAAAAAAGTTGCTGTCCTGAGCAGTGAGATTTCGGCCGTGGTGGTATCTCAAAAATCTGGTGCATCGGCAACTGGGAGATCGCCTGGTTTTGTTACCCTGACCGCAGCAGAATGAGCGTTTCGGGTACAGATGTAGAGATGGTAGCTCCGGCGATTACCGTGCGCGATTTGTGCTTTAGCTGGCCCAAGGGCGATCGCGTTTTGCAGAATTGCTCTCTAAAGGTTCCCAAGGGCGAATTCTGGATGCTCTTGGGTACAAATGGCAGCGGCAAGTCAACGCTTTTGAGGTTGCTGGCGGAACTATTATCCCCCCAGTCGGGGGAAATTGACATTCAGGGACGGCTGGGTTTTGTCTTCCAAAACCCTGACCACCAGTTGGTAATGCCGACGGTGGGGGCGGATGTGGCTTTTGGCCTGGTGGAGGAAAAGCTGTCGATCGCTCAGGTGCGAGAGAGAGTAGAGGAGGCGTTAGCTGCTGTAAATTTGCTGGATTTGCAGCGGCGGCCGATTTATGCTCTCAGTGGGGGACAAAAACAGCGCATAGCGATCGCAGGTGCGATCGCTCGTCATTGCGAGGTTTTACTATTAGATGAACCTACAGCTTTACTCGATCCTGATTCTCAGTTAGATTTAGTCGCTCAAGTTCAGCGTTTGATCAAAAATCGAGGATTGACTGCTTTGTGGGTCACGCACCGTTTGGATGAATTGAATTATTGTGATGGGGCTTTTTTGTTAGAGAAAGGTGAGGTTGTGGATCGAGGCGATCCTGTAAGATTGAAGCAGCGATTGATGCAAATTCAAGAGGTTTAGCGGCTGAAGTTTGGGCAGAATATGACTATGGTTATTTGGCAAGTTGATTTTTATCGCCGCCCTCTCAAGGATGATGCTGGAGAAAAGTTATGGGAGTTATCGATCTGCGACTTAGACCGCAATTTTACTTTTAGCACTTTTTGCCCTCAATCTCAAGCTAATTCTGTCTGGCTTACCGAACAATTACAACAGGTAAGTCAGGGGAAGAATTTACCAGATTTGATACAAGTATTTAGACCCCAATCTTTGGGTTTAATTGAGTCAGCCGCGCAAGTTTTAGGTATTGAGATAGAAGCGACTCGGCACACTTTTGCTCTCAAACAACTATTAGAAGAACGGGCGAAACAATATCCAAAAATGGTTAATTATACGGGTGAAACTTACAATCCCGTAATGTTAGAGTCACCGCCACCAGTACCTTTACCTGAGAATTTATGGGGCGATCGCTGGCGTTTTGCAGCACTACCCGCTGGCGATATTGAAGATGCTTTTAAAAGCCGTCCTATACCAATTTTAGAGATGCCAGAATTACTATTACCGCTAAATTTAGCATTAGCTTCAACGGTATCTGTACCTGGTGTTATAATTGATGGCGGTCGCCAATCGATGCGATTAGCAAGATGGCTTCAAGCAGCTAAACCAGTTGCTTTAAATTATATTCCCGGTAGTCCCGATGGCTTAATTTTGGAAGCAGGATTAGTTGACAGGTGGATTGTTGCTACTTTTGAAGATCCTGATGTAAAGGCGGCGGGGGAAATTTACCAACAGCGCCAGCAATTAAGTCAGGGATTGCATTTTTTGCTAGTTCAACCTGATGATTCAGGTATGACTTATACTGGATTTTGGCTATTAAATTTTAATCCTCGATCTTGATTATTTTTCATTGCTCTGTCAGCGTAAGAATAATCCCATGCTTCATTTTTATTCAACAACTAAGATAATTCCATTCCGTAGACCTTCAAACACTCGGTTTAGTTGTACCTGATCGCTCTCGCTGAGGGATTGCGTCGAAAGTAGTGCCGATCGCAATAGTCGTTGGTCGATCGACGTAATTTGGCGGAAGGCAAAGATTCGCTCAACGATGTCTTCCACTGAAACTTTGGGGGGGCTGGCATTAGTGGGCATCATTTATCAACACCAAGACAGAACAAAAGTATACAACAGAACTCAGTAGCTTCATTTTTAAAGATTTCGTGAAGCTAAAGCGTGATAGGCAGCAGAAAAGATCGTGACAATTTGCCCTAGCTTAAGTGACAATTATCATTGACAATATACCAAACTTTACTTAAAGTTCACACTTTCAGTACAATACCTGAGTAAAACCAAGGCATCTGGTAGGAATTATGGCTCAAGCAAAAATTGGGATTATTGGTGGCAGCGGACTGTACAAAATGGACGCTCTTAAGGATGTCGAGGAGGTGGAAATTAGTACACCTTTTGGATCGCCTTCAGATGCTCTAATTCTGGGAACGCTAGAGGGAACGCGAGTAGCATTTCTAGCCAGACACGGCCGGAACCATACTCTTTTGCCTTCAGAATTGCCATTCCGAGCTAATATTTATGCCATGAAAAGTTTGGGAGTTGAGTATTTAATCTCAGCTTCGGCCGTTGGTTCTTTGAAGGAAGAGGCAAAACCCTTAGATATGGTAGTACCCGATCAGTTTATTGACCGGACAAAGGAGCGAATTTCTACATTTTTTGGTCAGGGAATTGTTGCTCACATTACTTTCGGCGATCCGGTTTGCGGCGAATTGGCGAAAATATTGGGAGATGCGATCGCATCTCTGAATCTTCCCGATGTCACTCTTCACCGAGGCGGTACTTATATCTGCATGGAAGGGCCAGCTTTCTCCACAAAAGCTGAGTCCAATTTGTATCGTAGTTGGGGTGCAACGGTAATTGGGATGACGAATTTAACAGAGGCAAAGTTGGCGAGAGAAGCTGAAATTGCTTATGCAACTTTAGCCTTAGTTACCGATTATGATTGTTGGCATTCAGATCACGATAGCGTAACTGTAGAAATGGTAATCGCAAATTTGCATAAAAATGCGGTTAATGCTCAAAAAGCTATTCAAGAAACAGTACGACGTTTAAGTAAAAATCCTCCTCATTCTGAGGCACATTCAGCATTAAAGTATGCCATTTTAACTCCGCTAGATAAAGTTCCCCAGGCAACTAAGGATAAGTTGAATTTGCTATTGCAGAAGTATAGCAACCGCCAAGGCGGTTAGAAACTTGGGGCTAGGGGAAGAGAAGGAAAATAGGAGAAAAGTAAGGGCTTGGGTAATTCAGAAAGATCTCCTAACGATCTTGGCGGTTGCTATATTAGGACTTAGGCAAAAAACCCGGTTTCTGACCAAAATCATCGCTTTTGTCGAGAAATATTGACGCAGAAACCCGGTTTTTGACCGCCGTAAGTCCTGTATATGTATTAGCAATAATCCGTCATTGGGAGCAAAGTGAAGCAATCGCCTAGTCTCTGCGATTGCTTCGCTTTGCTCCCAATGACAATAAAGGGTTAGTAAAGCCTGATTTGGTATAAGATTGTTAATCGTCAAGTAAATCCACCTAAACCTAATTAAACATAAGATAAGGATGGCTAAAAAGCTGACTGTATAAACATTCTTCCTTCTCTCCTAGATAACTAAATTTTTCTTCCTTCTTCCTTCTTCCTTCTTCCTTCTTCTTAACTCTTATCTCTTCCATTGGTGGAGATATATCTTTAGCATCAAGCACCAGCTTTTACTTATTAGCAATTTTCAGCTTTTCTTTGATTTCACTTAATACGTTTTCTGCATCAGCAGCGATATAATTAAGTTGGGAGAGAGCATCATACTTAATACCGTCAAGTTCTTGGCTGTAAACCTCCATTTCTTTAGCTAATTTTCCCAGTAGTAGCAAAACCCCTACGACTCCGCTTGTAGATAGCATCAGCAGAATAATTAACCAAGTATTAAAAATCGGTTTTAGCCGTCTAAAAGTGCGATGGACTTCATCTTTAATTGATTGTTGTAGCAGGGTTTGCAATAAGTTATATTTAATATTTTTACTGATTTTTATTTCGCCTAATACTTGATTTTGTATTTTGATATAGCAGTCGCCAATACCATTAGAACATACATCCGTAACGCCGCCTTGTAGGTGGTATTCTAACCGCTCAGAGGGCGGCGTTACATAAGTCTTAATTGTCAAGAAGGTGGCTATAACTATTGGTAACTTTGCTAAAACTAAAAAATTATCAATAGATTTTTTCTGGTGATTTGTTACACTTATTAAGGAGAAAAAAATTGAAAAATATAATGCAAATAAGAATTTTAACATATATGTAGGCAATCTTATTAATTAGCCATTACCAATTACCAAAGAAGGGGCTAGGGGCTAGGGGCTAGGGGCTAGGGACTAGGGAAAGAGGAAGAGAGGGGAAGAAGGGAAGATGTGGAAGGTACCAATTACCAATTACCAATTACCAATTACCAATTACCAATTACC
>NZ_JAQMUA010000391.1:0-15533 GCF_028330895.1 Kamptonema animale CS-326
GGTCAAGTCACCGCCAAGATGGCGGCGTTACGTAATTAATTCATAAGTCAGATTAAAAATCTTAACTTCTGGCTTAAAAAATGAGATAAATCCATAATATCAGCTCTAAAAGTCTAAATGTTCAGTGGCTACACTCTAGTTAGGAATTGACAACTCTAGCAAAATATGCCACAATTTTACCTTTGAATTAGTACCAATGTCAAATTGAATTGCTATTCACATAGGAGGAAGTGCATACTGTGGTAGAAAAAACCTTAGCTGAATTAGATTTAGCATCTTTGCGTGCTAATCGCCAATTTTTCCCCTCTCCAGTAGCGTGGGAAGACCAAATACTTTACTTTTTGATGCTAGACCGCTTCTCGGATGGCAAAGAAAATGAATATAAAGATAATCAAGGGAACATCGTTAAAACAGGCCAAACTCCCATTTTCACTGAAAAAGATGCCGGCAATGCTATCAAAACTCCAGAAGATGCTCAGCGTTGGCGGGAAGCGGGGGTTAAATGGGTGGGTGGAAATCTTAAGGGACTCACGAGTAAAATAGGCTATTTAAAACGCTTGGGAGTAACGGCTTTGTGGGTGAGCCCGATTTTCAAGCAGGTTTCTTTTTACGAAAGCTATCACGGTTATGGCATTCAAAACTTTCTGGATGTCGATCCGAATTTTGGCACTCGCGAAGAGTTAAAAGCAATGGTCGAAGTAGCTCACCAGCATGGAATTTATGTGATTTTAGATATTATTTTAAACCATGCTGGTGATGTTTTTAGTTACGAGACTTCTAACCCCTATTGGCCCGGCCCTTATCCCGTAAAAGGGTTTCATGATAAAGAAGGGAAACCAACGATTCCTTTTGGGCCAGTTAATTTAGAAAAAAATCCAGAAGCGTGGCCAGATGGAGCAATTTGGCCGGCTGAATTCCAAGATCCATCTAATTTTACGCAAAAAGGTTACATCAGGAATTGGGATAATTATCCTGAATACATAGAAGGTGATTTCTTTAGCTTAAAAGACATTCATACTGGTCAAGGAAGTACGGATTTTTATGAGCCTTCTATCGGACTTATTAACCTGTGCGAAGTTTATAAATTTTGGATTGCTTATGCCGATATAGACGGCTTCCGCGTCGATACAGTAAAGCACATGGATCGAGGTGCTACTCGTTACTTTACTGAAGCTATTCACGAATTTTCTCAACTGCTTGGCAAAGAAAATTTCTACTTAATTGGTGAAATTACTGGAGGCCGTCAAAACGCATATTCGACTCTAGATGAAACTGGTCTAGACGCAGCTTTAGGTATTAGTGATATTCCAGATAAGCTCGCATATCTAGTCAAGGGATACCGCGATCCAAGTACCTATTTCTCCTTGTTTCGCAATTCACTTTTAATTAATAAAGGTTCTCATGTTTGGTTTAGAAACAAAGTTGTTACTATGTTTGATGACCACGACCAAGTAGAGAAAGGAAATAGCAAAGGTCGTTTTTGTGGTGGAGAAAATGGCGAAAAGGTTGTACTAAATGCTCTAGCTTTCAATGCGATGACTTTAGGCATCCCTTGTATTTACTATGGGAGCGAACAGTGTTTTAATGGTGGCGGAGATAGCGATCGCTACATCCGAGAAGCTATGTTTGGCGGAGAGTTTGGTTCATTTACAAGCCGAGATCGACACTTTTTCAATGAAGAGAATCGAGTCTATCAGGAATTAGCAAAAATACTGGAAATCAGGCAGCAAAAAATTACTCTGCGGCGGGGTCGTCAATATTTACGCCCTATTTCAGGAAACGGCATAGATTTTGGTTTACCCCGAATGCTAGGAAATGAGATTCGCTCCGTTGTTCCTTGGTCGCGATTGTTAGATAAAGATGAAATAGTTTTGGCAATAAATACTGACTACAATCAGCCGCTAACTGCCTGGGTAAATATCGATTATAACTTGCATAAAGTTGGCGATCGCTTTCAATGTATTTACTCAACTGACAAGGCGGAGATCGGTAATACAATAACAGTAGAGGAAAAAGGTGTTAAATGCTTTTTAGTTACAGTTCCTGCTGCTGGATTTGTAATTTATGAGCGGGTAATGTAGGTAATGTAAATTGGGTGAAGCACTAGCTTTACCCAAGCCTACTAAATTAAAAGTAAAAATGCAAAAATGCAACCGATGTAGTACTTACTGCAAGGCTGGATTCGTTCCCTCTACAGGCAGAACAATTGCAGGTTTACTAATAGGTTTACTAATGAAAATAGCCTTCAGTGCTTCATCGAGGTTTTCGCTCATGACGATGCGGTTTTCATAAGCAACAATTACTCTAACTAAAGTTGGCAAACTGTTCTCCGTAGCTTCTAAATATATCGGCTCCACATATAGCAAAGATTCTTCAATTGGAATCACTAATAAATTCCCTTGGACTGCCTTTGAACCTTGGCGATTCCACAGAGAAATCTGCTCGGAAATAGCTGGTTCTTGATTAATCAAAGCTTCAATTTGTTCGGGGCCGTAGACTAATCTCTGCTTAGGAAATTGGTAAAGTAGTAGTTTACCATAATTGTCTCCGTCAGAACGAGCGGCCAACCAAGCAATTAAATTATTACGACTTGCAGGTGTAAAAGGAAGCAACAAAACAAATTCTTCTGAAGTTTCTGTTGGTAACTTCATAATCAAATAATAAGGCTGGACAGGCTGTTGTTCGCTGCCATAAATTTCGTTAGGAACCCGCCACAAATCTTCGCGATTGTAAAATACTTGGGGGTCTTCCATGTGATAAGTGAGCAAACGTTCGGATTGAATGCTGAACAAATCTACTGGATAGCGAATATGAGTGCGGAGAGACACAGGCATTCGATCGAGGGTTTTGAAAAGTCCCGGAAAAATCGCAATCCAGCTATTAATAATGGGGTCAGACGGGTTGGCCACATAAAAATTTACTGAGCCATTGTAAGCATCAATTACTACTTTTACAGAGTTACGGATGTAATTAAATTGATTTTTACCTGGGTCTGAATAGGGGTAGCGATCGCTGACAGTATATGCGTCGATAATCCAGTAGAGATAGTTGTTTGCCTGAGAAATTTCTGATTTTATTTCTTCCTTATTTTGAGTAGGAGTAGTAGCATTTGCTACTACTAAATATGGGTCAATATCGTAGCGAAGGAAAGGTGCAATTGCACGTACTCGCTCTTTAATATTCCGGCGGAACAATACCTTAGTTTTGGGAGTAAAGTTACCAGTTAGTGCCATTTGCCAATTATTCAAATATTTAGCAAATAGCAATCTCCGCCACATAGAAGCAATCGGTATGCCACCGCTACCATCATAATTATTATAAACATTTTCATCTCCGCTCGGATAGTCAAGCTCCTTAACTTTCGTTGGTGCTATCACATCTGTATTGCTAATTTCACCATAATAAATTCGGGGTTTATCAATGGGAATACTTGCTCTAATCTCTTCGCTAGTTATTCCTAAAGTGCTCTTATTACCAGTTGTATTCTCAACGCCAATGTCCTTGACAAAATAGTTGGGCAAACCGCCTGTAGCAACTGTATTTACAGGAGAAAGAGTAAACCCATAACCGTGAGTATAAACTAAATTTTCGTTCAGCCAAGTCTGAGCTTGTTGCGGTACTGTCTCGTAGTCTAACTCGCGTGCCGAGATGATTACTTGTTGCCTTTCAGCATTTTCTTTTCCTTCTTCATCTTTTTTAACTGTGTAACGATCGATATCAGCATCAGCAAATTTATAGTAGGGGCGAATTTGTTGCAATTGCCTATTTGTTTGCAACAGCGGACGTTTATCCCAGAGGCGAATATTCTTAATAGTAAGCTGATTTTTTTCGAGATCGGCGTAGGTAAGTTTACTTTCAGGAACGAAAGTTTTTACTTCTAGTCTTTTTAAGTCGAATGCCTGTTGTGTAAAATCTATACTTCGCTTGATATATAACTGCTCTCGTGCTAGTTCGTTGGGTTGAACTCCCAGTCTTTGTACTACTTCGGGGCCTACTAAAGTTATGGCAAAGTTGACAATTAAAAAGGCTAAGATTATAAATTTTAAACTTTTATTTTTATGTTTAAATTTTACGCATTGAAAAAACAAGAAAATACTCGTAATTATTGCTAATATACTTAAAATTGTATAGCCAGGAAGCTGTACTGTCACGTCAGTATAACTTGCACCATAGGTAACACTTTGTTGAGAATAGAGTAACTCATAACGAGCTAACCAATAGCGAAATGCTATAACGAGCATTACAGTTCCCCCCAGACCGTACAAGTGGCGCTGTTGTTGTGTAGAAAAGCCATGAAAAATTCCATCACTTAGACTATTTCCTGACAGCAAATAGAGGAGAGTGCAAGATAGTAATCCATACAAAAATAACGCAGTAGCCCCAAATGCAATAAGTTGTAAAATTGGTAGGGTAAAGACGTAAAAGCTAAGATCGAGGTTAAAGAGTGGTTCAGTAATTTTAAAGGTGGTAGGTTGTAAATATTGCAATACTTTTGCCCAGTGGTTAGAGGCAATTAAAGCCAAGGCTAAACTCATTAATAAAGCTAAAGCGTTCACCCAAAATTGAGGGTAAATAGTGAAAAGAATACTCAATGTTAGCAAGGCCCCTAACTGCCACCAATTAAACAATAAATGTCTTGCCATTTCTCCGAATGACTCAATTCTAAATTCAATTGGCAAGGAAAGTAAAGTATTAGCCAAGCTGATATCTATATTCCAAAATCTTACAGCGATTTTTCCGTAGTAAAGTATAAGCAAACTTATTAATAAGCTCAATCCGACGGCTAACAATATTAGCCAGGTTAATTTAATTTGTTGCTTGTTTTTTTTGTTGTTACTTAATAAGGAGGTATTTGTGAAATTACGGGTTAAGCTTTTCCTTTTTATTTCCCTCTCTCTATCTTGATTTGAAGGGTATTTTAGCCGATTTGCTAAGGCTAAATTACCTACCCAAAAGCTAGAGGTAACAGCTAAAGTAAAAACGAACAAGACCCATTCCGTTATTACTCTACGCCAAAATACTGACAGATAGCCAACTTCCTCAAACCAGAGAACTTCTGCCACAATATAGGATACGAACTCAAAAACTAGCCAAAGTCCGATTGAGAATAAAATAGCTTGGAAAATTAGTTTCTTGAAAGTCATTAATTTTGACGGAATCAGTTATATGATAATTTTACTAATTTATTGCCGATTTTCTAGAGAGGAAGGTTTAACTTGAGGTTTTGGGTCAAATCACACAATCAAATCGCGATCGCCCTGATTATACTATTACTTTTCAGCTTTTGCCTCAACACTTGCGGCATCTGGTGGGGCTTGCCAAGTTTTAGCGGCTGGGCCGCTGACGAGCTCATACCTTTGCGAGTGCTAGAAGGTATGGAGAAAGGTTTTTCCAATGGTTGGCATTATAAATACCCTCCTGTTCACTTTTATATTTTAGCTGTATTTTACTCCCCAGTTTGGTTATTACACAAGTTAAATATTATTGATATTTACAGTTTGCCAGCTTACACCTTTCTTTTCTACATAGGTCGATTTCTGACTGTGTTCATGGGTTCTGCTCTTCTACTGATTATCTATTTGTGTGGTCTAGAAATTTACGATCGAAAGTCTTCTTTTTTTGCTGTCCTGATTACCGCCTTAAGCGTTCCCTTAATCTATTATTCTAAAACAATTAACTTAGAAGTCCCCTATCTTTTGTGGGTAATGCTATCTTTACTATTTTATCTAAAATTATTAAAACATCACCGCCTTAAAGATTATCTTTTATTTGCTCTAACTGCTGCTATCGCTGTTTGTACTAAAGACCAAGCTTATGCCTTTTATCTGCTCACTCCTATATTTATTATTGTCGAACATCATCGCTATCTGAAGCAGGATAATCCAGATATTACTCTTAAGGATTCTTTGACTGACAAAAGAATTATTTTGTCTCTTGCTGTAGGTATTGGAGCCTTTTTATTATTACAAAATATCATCTTCAACCTGCCAGGTTTTTTAAAGCACGTCAAGTTAATCACCGCAGGTGGAGGGAGTATTCGTCCTAGATACGAGCAAAGTATTGTCGGTCAATTACAAATGTTTCGCCAGACTCTAACTCATCTCAGGTTTTCTCTGGGGTGCCCAACTTATATTATGTGCTTGTTAGGATTTACGAGTATATTATATCGCCTCAAAAATAACTATTTACTTGCCTCTCTATTAGTACCTACAATATCATACTACCTATTTTATGTCTGTGTGGTATGGTATAATAATGTTCGCTACTTAATGCCCTTAGCAATAATTTTAGCTTTGTGCGGTGGTAAATTTTTAGGAGAATTTTTAAATCCAGAGAAAAACTTATTTAAGGGTAAAGCTATATTAGTTACCGCTCTATTTATTTATACATTTGCGTATGGATTTTCGGTGAATATTTTGATGATGCAAGACTCTAGATACTACGTCGAACAATGGATGCAGCAAAACATAGATAAAAATGCTTTAATTGTAAATACTGGGGGTAACAAGTATTCACCCAGATTAGATCGTTTCCGCTCTGAAGATGTAGATGCTCCTTCACTAGAACTTTTATCGACAAAAAAACCAGAATATGTTATTGTCAGCAGTGGCTATGATATTCGTAGGTTTGAAAAAAACGCCCCAGAATACGCATTTTTTGATAATCTTAACAAAGAAATCAACTACAAGTTAGTATTGAAATATCAATCTCAGCCTAAGTGGAATCTTTTCGATCGGCAAGAGTTAAGCTATCGGGATTTGGATAAAATGTATATCTATTCAAATATTGATAAAATCAACCCAGAAATAACAATTTTCAAGAGAAAGTAAATAAAGAACATGACAAAAAAAAATGCGTTTAAATCCCATATAAATAAAAGCTTGTTGCTAATTATTATACTAGCAGCTTTACTGAGAATAGCCTTTCTAGGAACAGCACCCATATCCTTTTCTGTAGATGAAGCTTCCAATGGCTATGATACTTATTCTATCATGGAAACAATGCGCGATCGCTATGGTGTCTTCCTGCCTTTTTTCACCAAAGCTTTAAGCGATTATCGCGAAACTTTATATATATTTCTCACTATTCCTATAGTCAAATTTTTCGGTCTAAATGAGTTTGCGATTAGATTACCTTCAGCACTCATTGGCACTCTCACCGTCCCCGTTGTTTACTACTTAACTAAAGAATGTTTTAACAATAAAAAAATAGCTCTTTTGTCGGCTTTATTATTTGCTATTAGTCCCTGGCATATCTTTTTCAGTAGATTAGCTTTTAGAGCTATATTACTTCCTTTTCTCTTTAGCTTAGCAGTCTTACTATTCATCAAAAGTTTTAAGAAACCTAACTATTTACCTCTAAGCGCTTTAATTTTCGGCTTAAGTCTTTACACTTACTCTTCCGCTAGAGGTTTTGTACCACCTTTCATGTTAATTTTAACAATTATCTTCTGGCGACATTTCTGGAATAATCGGCGACAAACTTTGATGGCACTTTCAATTTTTATGGTGATTTTTATTCCCATGTTTATGTTTTGGATAACTCCAGAAGGCATGGCAAGAGCAACAACGACAGGGATGCAAACAAATCTTTTCAGTATTATTAAAAATTACCTCTCTTATTTCGATCCCGGATTTCTTTTTATTAATGGAGATCCCAACCCTCGCCGCAGCGTTTCGGGAGTAGGAGTGGGAGAACTTTATCTTTTTGAATTGGCAACTGTTTTAGCCGGAATTTACTTTTTATCTAAAACTAAAACTAAAGAGCGGAGTATCCTTTTACTATGGCTATTTCTCTATCCCATGCCAGCAGCGGCGATCGATTCCGCTCATGCTATTCGTGCAATTGTAGGTGTACCCCTATTTTCGATTCTCTCAGGTTACGGTCTTTTTCAGATTAGCAGTTTAGTGAGTTCTGAGAGAAAAAAGTATTTTAAGTGGATATCAATTGCAATCGTAACTGCCAGCTTCACAGCCTTTTTAAATTTTTACTTTAATTATTCTCAGTACATTATTGCCAACACTTCTAAAAATTGGCAATATGGCATGAAGGAAGCTATTAATTTCGCGGAAACAAGCTCCTACAATTGCACTATAGTCAGCGACAAGTTTTGGCGACCAAATATTTATATTTTATTCTATACCAAATATCCTCCCACAGAACACCAAAAAGCGCCCATTGAACCCGATGTAACCACAGGCTATTCCCTTGGTAAATATCAAATAAGTTCAATTTCACAAACCCAAATTTTGAGCGGTCAATGCTTATTTATAATTCAACCAAATGAGCTTAAAGAAATCCTGGGTAAAGGAGCAACGGTACGCGAGATAAAATCGATCGCAACTCTGGATGGGGTTGAAAAAATTAAATTAGTAGAAGTAAATGTATCTTAGTAAAGATGGTGGAATTAATTATTAAGTATTATGTCTCTATTCTTTGCACCTAATTGCTTTAAACGTGCTACTATAACTGATAGTCTACACCGCGCAATTCCGATGAGAGCACTCACCCTTGACCGCAATCCCTGTGTCCTATTGGTTGAAACGGACGAAGCTCTAGCTCAGCAGGTCAGTCTGGACTTAAAATCATCTGGCTATGAGCCTGTGGTGGCGACGGATATCGCTGGCGGTCAACATCTGGCTGCTGAACTCCAACCTGCTTTGATCGTAATCGATCGGATGATGCCGGGAGAAGCTGGATTGACTCTGTGTAACCATCTTAGAAATACTGGTAATAGAGTCCCCGTACTTTTGTTAATGGCTCGTGATACGGTTGAAGATCGGGTGGCGTGTTTAGAATGTGGGGCTGATGACTATTTTCTTAAGCCTTATCGGACGGAAGAATTTTTGCAGTTAGTACGTCTTTATTTGCAGCCTGATACAACTGAAGTTGAAGAATTAAGGTTTGGTGAGTTGGTGTTAGATTTGTCTACAAGGCGAGCTTTTCGTAATGGTCGGGGAATCGACTTGACGATGAAGGAATATGAGTTACTTAAATATTTAATGGAACATTCTCGCGAAGTGCTGACTCGCGAACAAATTCTGGAAAACGTTTGGGGTTACGATTTTTTGGGTGAGTCGAATGTGATTGAAGTTTATATTCGCTATTTGCGTCTGAAAATTGAAGATGAAGGAGAAAAACGTTTGATTCAAACTGTACGTGGTGTGGGCTACGTTCTGCGAGAAGCTTAATTTGTTAGTGGTTGCTATCACCACTAACAAATTATTGGTAACACCGCCATCTTGGTGGTAAGAATATCGCCAAGATGGGGCATTACATAAATAAGGCGTAGGTTTTGAACTAACAACTAACAACTAACTAATTTATATGAAATATCCGATCGGATTGCTTGCTCTTGGGTGCAGCTTATTATTAATCTCTTGTTCGTCCGTAGATGCTTCGAGTACCCTGGCGAAAAGTTCCACGTCTCCAACTCCACAGGAGACAAATTTGGGTCAAATGCTCCCAATTACTGCCAAGGCTAATATAGCTGGTTCTATGATTAACCTGGAAGTAACTAATACTCCTGAAGAGCAGGCTATGGGTCTAATGTACAGGACTTCTTTAGCCGACGATCGCGGGATGCTGTTCTCATTTAATCCGCCGCGACGAGTTGCTTTTTGGATGAAAAATTGCAAGATATCGCTGGATATGATTTTCCTACAAGATGGGGTGGTAAGAGCGATCGCCCGTAATTCGCCTCCCTGTACTGCTGAACCCTGTCCCACCTATGACTCCACAACCTCTGTCGATCGAGTGATTGAACTTCGGGGGGGTCGCGCTGCTGAACTCGGCGTTAAAGTGGGCGATCGCATTACTATCCAGTTTTTGGGCTCTAATTCCCCCACCAAGCCGAATCCTTAAAATTTCTTTACAAAAATTAATCAAAATTGTTGGAATTTTAATCTTCAAGGCTAGGCAGAAGCCAAAAAATTTGCTAATCTATCAATCCTAGCCTTGATAACGGTAAGCTTGTTTTCCTCAAAAGTTGGTTTTTTCCTAGGTGTGAGAGACGAGTCAACAGTCCAGTGCTAACTTTAGATCCATTTCGCGATCGACGGTTAGCGGAGCGAGCAACAGCAATTCTAAGCAAAAGCCCCGAATTTTCTTCTGCTACGGCTAAATTTGTCTGAAGTAGGAGTGATGGAGCAAAGTTTGGTTAAGTTAGCAGGTTGGGGTTTAAGTGGAACAGTGGTTCTACTAAATAGGTCAGGACTTAGGCAGAGATACCTCAAAATACCCCTTAAAAATGGAAAATTTGAATTTTTCCCATTTTTTAACAGGAGAATCTGAAAAGCCTCCTTTTTAAGGAGGTTCTGGTATCTATAAAATGCCTAAGTCCTAATAGGTAAAATTTTACGGATTCTGTAGCTTAGCAGATGAAGTTAATCGCTGAACCTGTTTTAGTGAGTTTAGGAAGCAAAACTTATCTTCGTTCTTGCTGCAATCGCGATCGCAAAACGGCTTCAATTTTAGCCAAAAGCTTAGCAGATGTTTCAGCAGTTGATAGACAAAATAAAAACTGTCCAATCCGCACTCAAACATATTAGGTCGATCTCACACAATGGTGTCTAACACAGGGAGATGTAAGTCACGATGGCACCCGCTACATATACTCGATTAATTCGCTTTTTACAAGAAGATTTAGCTATTTCTCCTGCTTCTATTGCTGTCGCCGAACGCGCTGGCAGTCCTCAGTATAGGAATAACGAGCGAGATCCTCACTCTCTGCCAATGGTTCTCTGGCAGTACGGTTTGGTGACACTAGAACAGTTAGATAAAATCTTTGATTGGCTAGCAAGAGCTTAATATTTTGGTCTGTACTTTATCAACCTGCAATCTACTGTAATTGCTAATGGCTAATTGCTAATGGCCAATGGCTAATTGCTAATTGCTAATTGCTAATTGCTAATTGCTAACTATATTAGGACTTACGCTCATAGCTCCAGAAACCGGGTTTTTGAGAGAATCTGTGGGTGCGGGCGAAGTATTTTCGTAAAAAACCCGGTTTCTTTGGTTGGCTGCGTAACTCCTGTATATTTTAGTTCTATAAGTAGTCGGATATAAATAAACGTAAAATACTCGTACCCTTACCTAAAAATAATTTGAGAACTTGACTGTAAGCAGGCTACAGTTTACGAGTACATCCTTAATTGCTAAATGCTAATTCAGAATCCAGTGTGATACCAATATAGTTTGTAAGTGAGAAAGATTAGGGTTACTGTAGTCTCCTTCAGGTCTTTTGGAATCCATGAGTCGCTCTCCAAAACCTAAGCAATCGTACTAGAGCAAGTCAAGCTAACTAGCTTGACTTGCTATGCCCAACAGGTGCGTAATACTTTGTAAACTTGATTAAGGATAAAGAGGAAATCCAATGGCTACTGTTATTTTCTACGAAAAACCAGGATGCAAAAATAACACAAAGCAAAAAGCTTTGTTGCAAGCAGCAGGACATACCCTTGAAGCTCATAATTTGCTGACTACCGCCTGGACAATAGAAACTCTACGTCCATTTTTTGGGGATTTACCAGTTTTAGAATGGTTTAATTATACCGCCCCTCGGATTAAATCCGGGGAAATTATTCCCGCCGAATTGAATACAGAAAAGGCATTGAATCTGATGATTAATGACCCCCTGCTGATTCGTCGTCCGCTTATGCAAGTTGGCGATCGCCGGGAAGTTGGTTTTGAGCGGGATAAAATTGCTAGCTGGATTGGTTTAGAAGCAGCAGATGCCTCTGGGCAAATTGTTCGAGATCGATTGATTGAGCAAGATTTACAAACTTGTCCTAATAGCCATCAATCGTAGCCTAAGCGCCCCTATATTCTCTTTCTCATTTATTGAGGATTTTTTTATGAAAACGTCCATATTTCCCCCTGACGATCTTGCTCCCATTCCAACATCCCTAGATCGAATCTTGCAGTCACAGCTTGAGGAAGCTGTGAGTTACTATTTCTATGCAGGTTGCGATCGCATCACGCAGACCATCTTAAGTCAGTGTCAGTGGTCAATAGAAACTCTGAATGTACCAACATTGACGATTACCTGTCCTAATGCTGAAACATATTGGCATCTTGTTGGCAACATTAAAGGTATCAGTGATTATTTATCGCGCGTAACTCGTCCCAGCAGAATTGAGGTGCTTCCTAAAGACAAGAAAAATTTCTACTTTGAAGTTGAAATTGGTGCATGAGTCGGGAACAAGTAATGCCTTTTTCCTTCTTCCTTCTACTTAGAACGGGGAAAATTCACCTTAAATTTGTAGGGAGACAACAAGGAGCATTGCTGTCTCCCTAATGGTATTTAATTAAGATTCAGACAAAACTTTAGCAGCAGCGGCAATACCAGCACCAGAAATAAAGCCTTCATAACCTAATTCTCGGAGAACTGTTTCTAAGGCAGAAATAGCGGCAAGAATATCGCGATCGCACACAAATCCCAAATGACCAATACGGAAGATTTTACCCTTCAAATGGTCTTGACCATCAGCCAGGACAATATCAAACCGCTTTTTCATCAGCGATCGCACTTTTTGAGCATCTACCTCTGCGGGTGGTGCCACTGCTGTAATCGCTGGACTTGCGGCCCCGTCAGCAGCCAATAAACCCAGACCTAAAGCTTTCACCGCTGCATGGGTAGTTTTCATCAATCGCTGGTGACGTGCAAACACATTTTCTAATCCCTCCGCCTTCATCATCCGCAGAGTTACTTGCAGACCAAAAAACATATTCACTGGCGGGGTGAAAGGAGTCGTATTTTTAGCAGCATCTTTGCGGTACTTGCCTAAATCCAGATAAAAACGCGGCAATTTAGCAGTTTTATAAGCTTCCCAAGCTTTGGGACTGACGGCGACAAAACCCAAACCGGGGGGAATCATATAAGCTTTCTGAGAACCAGAAGCAATTACGTCAATTCCCCACTCATCCATCGGTACGTTAGCGGCCCCTAAACTGGTGACGGCATCGACCATAATTAAAGCTTCACCGTGTGCTTTTACGTGGCGGTTGATGGTTTCCAAGTCGTTGAGAACGCCTGTAGAAGTTTCTGAGTGGGTGATGATAACGGCTTTAATTTCTTTGTTGGTATCTGCTTCTAATTTCTCGCGGAATTTTTCTGGATCGAGGGGTTGACCCCATTCTGCGGTGATGATTTCAGCATTTAAGCCGTAAGCTTGGGCGACTTCACCCCAACGTTCCCCGAATTTACCATTATTACCGACAAGGACGCGATCGCCTGCACTTAAGAAATTAATTATCCCTGCTTCCATCGCGCCAGTGCCGGAAACAGTTAAACTTAGTACGTCGCTCTTAGTTTGGTGTAGCCATTTTAGGTTCTCAGTACACTCTGCAAAGATCGCATCAAATTCGCTGCTACGGTGGCCCATCGGGTGCTTGGCCATTGCCAGTAATGCTGCTTCTGGTACTGGCGTGGGGCCAGGAATCATCAGCATTAACTTGTTATCCATGATGTTGTCTGTCCTAATTCAATCGTTAGTAACTATAGCAATCCTAAATCAGTTTTTGTATAAATTATCGTTAAAAAAACATTCAATTTATAATTTTTTGATTAGAAATTATTGATGATTGCCATAGCGATTATAAATCAAAAATCAAACAATTCTTAGTATTTAATCTTTAATTTTTAATCTTTAATCTTTAATTTTTACTTCTCCCTCAACTGACTCAGCTTTGATTGCATTGAGCGACCAGAGGTATTCTACTGGTAAGTTAGAGCGTTTGCAACTTTCTTCGAGTTGCTTTTGCTGAGCGACGGCTTTGCGGAGGGTGACTATCAGTTGTTGGACTTGTTCTTGCTGCGGAGATTTTAGGCTGACAGCGAACAGTGTTTTGCGCTCTAGAAGTTGCAGTAATAGTTCATAATGTATGTGGGAAGGAAGGGGAATTTGCTCCATGAAAGCCGATCTACCTCAATTCATAATTGGTAATTGATAATTGGTAATTGGTAATTGGTAATTGGTAATTGGTAATTGGTAATTGGTAATTGGGATACACAGATTTTACAGATTCCTCTGATTTCACAGACTAAACGATCGTGACTCTAACTAATCCGTGTAATCCGCGTAATCGGTAAAATCCGTGTTCATCATTGGTAATTGGTAATTGCTAAAGTAAACGTTATAGCTTGTAGGGTGGGCGATCGCGACCAAAAAATTGTAACTTATAGCTAAATCTAATTAAAAATTAAAAGTTAAAAATTAAAAAGAAAATTAATTAAATTTTTAATTTTTAATTTTTAATTTTTAATTCTTGAGAGAGGCGATCGCTCTTCCTTCTCCTATTAATTGCCATGACAATCGCAAGAATAGGATTGGATATTACCACCTATTACCAGAATCTTAGCTCTTTGTCAAGACTCTTAGGTGGCTGGGCGGGTAAGTTTTGTTAAAGCTTGGGCAATATCGGGCTGTTTCACTAGAGATTCGCCGATGAGGACGGCTTGAGCCCCAGCACTAACCACGAGGGCTAAGTCTGCGGGTACGTGCAATCCTGACTCGCTCACAACTAAGATATCGCGATCGCGGATTTCGCTACCCCGTGCGGCTAAAAGTTGGCTGGTAGTTTCCAGATTGACGGTAAAATCTTCGAGGTTGCGGTTGTTAATGCCTATGAGGTTTACGCCTTCTATGGTCAATACGCGATCTAGTTCTTCGAGGGTGTGAACTTCGATTAGTGCTGTCATCCCCAGAGCTTTGACAATTTTGACAAAATACTGTATGTCTTTGTCAGAAAGGATGGAGGCGATTAGCAGTACGGCATCGGCTCCTCGGACGCGGGCGAGGTAAATTTGGTAAGGATAGATCAGGAAATCTTTGCAAAGTAGGGGCACTTCAACGGTCGAGCGAACAATTGCTAAGTTATCGAAACTACCTTGAAAGAATTTTACATCGGTGAGGACGGATATGCAGCTAGCGCCGCCTTGTTGGTAGGCAAGTGCGATCGCGGCGGGGTCAAAATCTTCTCTAATTACGCCTTTGCTGGGGGAAGCTTTTTTGACTTCAGCGATGACAGCGGGTTTAGTTTTGCTATGGCGCAGCGCGGCTAGGAAATCGCGGGGAGGGGATATTTTAGCTGCTTGTTTTTGGAGCTCGGCTAAGGGAGTGCGATCGCGCATCTGGGCAACTTCTATTTCTTTTTGCCAGACTATTTCTTCTAGGATGTGGCGGGGTTTGTCATCGGGTACTGCTACCTGGTAGCTGAGGTAGAGTACGGACACGGCTGGGTTGGGGCGACGGCGGCGGATTTCAATCATAGATATCTAGTTTACCAGGCGATCGCAACAGGTTTCAACGTATTTTAGGGAAATTTGCAAGATTATTATAGATATAGGGAAATAATCTATAAAGAGTTTATTGTCGCGTGAATAACTGAATAATTAGGGCTTGCTGAATAAGTTAGAAAAAATCGCGATCGCGTAGCCAGCCGCAGCCATCGCACTTGATGGGCAATTCAAGCTCGGTCAAACATAACTTTTTGTTGACTATAACTTGCCCAAGTATAGCTTTTAATAATCA
>NZ_JAQMUA010000392.1:0-3189 GCF_028330895.1 Kamptonema animale CS-326
GCCCCGAACTGCACGGGGAGTTATGGTACGGTTGAGATGCCGTGCGCCTGTCTAAACAACCAGGTATCCCGAACTACACGGGAATTTATAGCGCGGTTGAAATACCGTGCGCCAGTTGTTGAAAAACCTTTAAAACCAAAAAAACTCTTGACTGACCCCCAAGCAGGGGTCGTGTTTCCTAGCTTTAATCCACGACTACTTTTTGAGTGTCGTGGATTTTTTAACAAACCTCCCAAATTAAGGGAGTTCAACTAATTTAATTTTCGATTGAATAAAATTCAAGGCTTCCTGCAATTCGGTATTGCCACTGGCTGTACCTGCTTCTTTTGAACTACGATCGATCAAGTACACTACATAATCTGCTAGCTGCAAACCAGTGTAAAATTCTGAAAAGCCAAACAAAGGTAGTTCCACAAAGTTAGAAGATTCTTTTTGTGACTTCCAATTTTTATACACTCTGAGCAATCTCCCATCTTGAACACTGGTATGCTGAGTTGAACGCGAATCCATAAGTAATATTCCAGTTTCGTTATATTGCTTTAGATAAGCATCTAGCTGCTCTAATAATTGATTGAAAGTTAAGCGATATAACCCAGTGTCATCTTTAATATCTTCGCTGGTCTCGCGCAATCTTTTTTTGTTGATTTGAACAGCAAATATATGGCAAGGTAACTTACTCAGAGTTTCTGAAACTTGCTTAAAAGCTCGAAGACGATTTTCCCTTCGTAAATTATTAAATGCACCCACACCTTGCCAAATATCGCGCCCCTTAAGTTCCCAGTCGTCAGGTTCCCTCCCACTAAATAGCTCCTTCTTAAGTGCTGAAACTTCTCTATCCATTTGTGACCAGTGCTGGATATGGATAGCAAAACTAGCTAGAAAAAAGAAATTTGTCTGTCTATCGTTCCAGCCAGTGCCACCCTCATCAACGTAAAATAAAATCGTCATATCGCTCACTCGTAACTTTTGAAAATAAATGCTACATTATTATATATGCTCTTTAACCTTGAACTTAGATTAAACTAAAAAAACTAAAATATCGTTTCTCCTATGCACTTCCATTGAATTAGCCATGACCACAAAAACTCCCCCAGAATTTCAAGACCACTTCGACATCATCGTAGTTGGTGCCGGACACTCAGGCTGCGAAGCCGCCCTCGCCGCCGCCCGCCTCAATTGTCGCACCCTATTACTAACCCTAAATCTCGATAAAATTGCATGGCAACCCTGCAACCCCGCCGTCGGTGGCCCCGCTAAAACTCAACTCACCAATGAAGTCGATGCACTAGGTGGAGAAATCGGCAAAATGGCCGATCGCACCTACTTACAAAAACGGATTCTTAACTCCTCGCGAGGCCCGGCAGTTTGGGCATTACGAGCTCAAACTGATAAGCGCGAATATGCGGCAATAATGAAGAATATTGTCGAAAATCAAGACAATTTAAGCATCCGCGAAAGCATGGTGACAGATTTAGTTTTGGGTGCTAATGATGAAATTATTGGTGTCGAAACTTATTTCGGTGTCGCCTTCGGATGTAAAGCAGTTATTCTCACCACAGGCACATTTTTGGGTGGCATTATTTGGGTTGGTAATAAATCAATGCCAGCGGGACGTGCAGGTGAATTTGCCGCCGTTGGGTTAACTGAAACTCTAAACAAACTAGGCTTTGAAACCGGAAGGTTAAAAACAGGAACGCCCGCCAGAGTAGACAAACGTTCCCTCAATTATACTAACCTTGAACCCCAACCCGGTGATGCCGATGTCCGCTGGTTTAGTTTCGATCCTGATGTTTGGATAGAACGGGAACAAATGCCTTGCTATCTCACCCGTACTACTCCAGAAACTCATAAATTAATTAGAGAAAATTTACACCTTTCTCCAGTTTACGGCGGCTGGGTAGATGCGAAAGGGCCGCGTTATTGTCCTAGCATTGAAGATAAAATTGTCCGCTTTGCAGATAAGGACAGTCATCAGATATTTATTGAACCGGAAGGCCGCGATATTCCTGAGTTGTACATCCAGGGATTTTCTACTGGTTTACCTGAAAATTTGCAGTTACAAATGTTGCGGACTCTTCCCGGTTTAGAAAATTGCGTGATGTTGCGGCCCGCCTATGCAGTTGAATACGATTATTTACCAGCAACTCAGTGTTTTCCAACCTTGATGACTAAAAAAATTGAGGGTTTATTTTGTGCTGGTCAAGTTAACGGGACAACGGGATATGAGGAAGCAGCAGCGCAGGGAATTGTGGCTGGGGTTAATGCTGTCCGGTTTGTTAAGAATCAAGAAATGATTGTCTTTCCCCGCGAGCACAGTTACCTCGGTACGCTAATTGACGATTTGTGTACAAAAGACTTACGCGAACCTTATCGGATGCTTACTTCTCGGTCTGAATATCGGTTATTATTACGTTCGGATAATGCCGATCAACGTCTAACTCCTTTGGGCCGAGAAATTGGTTTGATTGATGACCGTCGCTGGGAGTTATTCCAACGGAAACAAGCGAATATTATCGCGGAAAAAGAACGGCTTTACTCAACGCGGGTAAAGGAAGGCGAGGAGGTAGGCAAGGCAATTTTTGCCGATATGCAGCAAAGTATTAAAGGTTCGATTACTTTGGCTGATTTGTTACGCCGTCCGGGTTTCCACTATGCAGATTTGGAACGCTATAATTTGGCTAATTCTAGTTTAGAGTTGGCTGAGAAAGAAGGGGCGGAAATTGATATTAAATATTCTGGCTACCTACAACGCCAACAACATCAGATTGACCAAGTTAGCAAACACGAACATCGCCAATTGCCGCCGGATTTGGATTATATGACAATTGAAACTTTGTCTAAGGAGTCACGGGAAAAGTTGGCGAAGGTGAAGCCGTTAACTATTGGTCAAGCGGCGAGAATTGGCGGGGTGAATCCGGCTGATGTGACGGCTTTGTTGATTTATTTGGAAATGCGATCGCGTGTTTTGGCAGGATAATTATCTCAACAGGCTGCTAGGGTGGGAAAATAAAAATACTAAATCCGAGTTTGATATCCCCTCGATCGTTTGGCGATTGAAATCGCTACTATACAAACTAAGTTCACGGGGTGACAACCCCGTCAGAACATAGATAGAATAAAGGACATAGCCCTCATACCCCTCTGAAAAAATGGTAATTTATTACGCCTGATTCTCATTAATTCATTAAC
>NZ_JAQMUA010000393.1:0-9851 GCF_028330895.1 Kamptonema animale CS-326
CACTGTGGATTATTTGCAAACTACTGTCAGTTTCAATCCCTAATAGGGATTTAGTTTAATTGCGGCTCTTATGCCGCCGCCGCCAATCCCGTAAGATTTGGGTTTCAATCCCTAATAGGGATTTAGTTTAATTGCGGCTCAAACTCTTCTTGCCCTAACTTGGGAAAAGTATTTGTTTCAATCCCTAATAGGGATTTAGTTTAATTGCGGCGCAGCGGGACATAAATCTTTAGAAGATGCGATCGCAGAACAGCAAATGTTTCAATCCCTAATAGGGATTTAGTTTAATTGCGGCTCTTTTGGGGATTGTTTTTCGATCAATATAACTGTGAGTTTCAATCCCTAATAGGGATTTAGTTTAATTGCGGCCGCCTGGTTTTGAAACCCTTACTGTATTTAATTTTCAAGGTGCAGTTGCGGGAAACTAAAATTAAAGTACCATTCCAGACTTCAACTTGTCAAGAGGCAAAAATAAAATTTCCTTCAAATCCAATCCCTGCAAGCATTTCAGACTTTGCGGGAATCGATTTTTAAAGCGATCGCCCTCAAACCCTTACCCCTCAAACCATACAGCCGAAAAAATTTACACCTCAAAAATTACACCTACCGATTCCCGCAAAAACTCCCAATCAGCACCGATAACAGTAAAAGGGCGACTAACCAGCCGCCCCCACAACTATATTAATCGCCGACTTCCTTAACTACAGAAGCACCCGCTTGGGCTTCGTGCCAAAGTTTCAGCAGCAAAAACTCCGCGCGATCGCTCAAAACAGTCATAAATATGCCATCAGCGCCCTCAGCATCCACCGACAGCCAAGTACCGCGCAGATTAACCTCAACATACTCAGCATCAGCCACACAAAGAGCGATCGCATCACTCCGATCCCGCCGTACCTCCGTCTCCAACAGAGACAAAGCCGACAAATTCGCGGGCAGCAAAAATGCCGCAGTGCTCGGCTCGACGCAGACACTTTGGCCAACTCGCATAGCCAAAATCACCCGCAGCGCCACTAACTGTTCAGGGGATTGAGCCAAACGCTCTAAGTTAAAGCCCGTTTCAGTATAAGTCAACTTCAGCATACTGACCGCCCAAAATTTTCCTTGTTAAATTGTTAACTGTTAACTGTTAACTGTTAACTGTTGATTCGAGATTGTTTATGGGGAATAGGTAATTGGTAATTGGGAAGTTTGAAGTTATGTGATTGAAATTTTCACTCAAAACTCATAACCCTTAGTTCGCAATTACCAATTAGCAATTAGCAATTAGCAATTAGCCATTACCAATTAGCAATTAGCAATTAGCCATTAGCCATTAGCCATTACCAATTACCAATTACCAATTACCAATTACCTATTCCCCAATCTGATGTTCGTGCCAAAATACTTCGGCAAAAGCAACAGCGGGGTGCATGGGAGCCTTCGGCTTAGTTCGCAAAGGCATTCCTGCTTGTAAGGGAGTGCGATCGCCCTTGATAGAATTGCACTTTTCGCAAGCAGTCACGATGTTGTCCCAAGTGTGGGCCCCCCCCTGAGCCCTTGGCATAACGTGATCCAGCGTCAAACGCTTATTGCTACCGCAGTATTGACAGGAGTGGCTGTCACGTCGCAACACTTCCCGGCGATTGACCGGCGGTACCTTCCAAATCCGTTCATTGCTTGTAAAAGTCAAGCGAATTTGTTCCGGTACACAGATGGCAAAACTAGGCGATCGCACGATCCAACCATTACCCGTAGCAAAATCCAGAGGTTCAGCCTTACCAGCCACCAAAAGCGCGATCGCCCGCTTAATATTAATGCGGCTCATCGGCAAATAATTCCTCGAAAACACTACTACGGATTGCCTTAATACATCTGTCGCAAATGTCATGGCTCACTCCTCCTGTCAATATTTCAATTTTGTTTTGATTCCAATCCCCGATCGCAAATCCAAAATCTCAAATCATAAACCCCCACTTCTCTTATCAGAAGCGGGGGCTTAAAAAACTGCTACTAAGCACATTTTTTTCTCCTATATTAGGTACGGCTATCTTGCTATACCTCCCGCTTGTCGAGTCCTATGCGTCCCTGCGACTGGCAAATCGCCACGATCCAAATCTGTATTAATCTCTTGGGCCACTCCTAACTCACTATAACCTCCTCTAAACAGGCGTTTGCCTGCAAAACTCGCGTGCGAGACGCACCACGAGCCACCAGCACCACCGCTGAGGCGATTGGTGTTAGGTCGATAGGTTGAGGAGGTAGGTAGGTTCACAGGAAGGCAAAAAGTTAAAAGAGGGCTTTAAATCTGGCTGTAAACATACTACACTGATATTACAGATATGTCCACCCATTTGAGGAAAAAAATATGTACACCATTCCTAGAACTTCTACCACAGACATGGAAGTGACCAGCATCCGCCTAGAAAGAGAGCTGAAGGAGAGGTTGAAGGAGATTGCGGGCAATCAAGGCTATCAAGCTTTGATTCGAGATCTCCTCTGGAATTTCGTACAACAAAAATCTGGAGATTTTCGACCCCAGTTTTCGCGATCGGATATTCGAGCAAGCTTTAATGCGACAGCAGAGCAGGAACAGCGTTGCGTGCTCACTGGAGAGATTATTCGACCTAACGAGCCCATGTTATTAGGCCTGACGGCCCACGGAGAGATGGTACCGCTGAGTATGAGGAGTTTGGCCGGCTAAGTTTTTGTATTCTTTTGTGTTCTCGTTCCTAGATTTTAGCCTGGGAACGAGACAGAATTATTAATAGAATTGGTAATTGGTAATTGGTAATTGGTAATTGGTAATTGCTAATTGCTAATTGGTAATTGCTAATTGCTAATTGCTAATTGCTAGTCGAAAAAGCTCCTCTGAAATATCTTAGTAGTAGAGTTAGTGTTTTTCGTTTAAATGAAACTGGAGCCTGTGGTAAAATATGATTTAGTTAAACGGGTAAATCTAGATTATGACTCAAACATCTAATACTCGCCCTATACGTCGCGGTCGCATATTTCCAGAAATTCAGTGGCCGCCAGAAAAAATTGCTCAACGTAAAGCTGAAAGAGAAGTCCTCTATCGGCAACATCGTGAAATTCTTGACCGAGTTAAGCCGGGATTGATAGCTGACCATTACAACTGGTTTATTATTATTGAGGTGAACAGCGGCGACTATTTCATCGACCCAGATGAAGGAGTAGCAATCCAAAAAGCTCGTCAAAAATACCCTTCTGGCTGGCTTGGCATTTTTCGTCTAAATGAAACTGGAACCTGTGGTAAAATATGATTTCAGGCAGATTTGGCGAGATTGGAGAGCTATTTTTTCAAATAGATTTGATTGCTGCCGATGGAGAAGAATTTCAAGTTGATGCGCTACTAGATACAGGCTTCACGAGTGGCTGGCTGGCGATTAATTTCCAAGACTTAGAAGCATTTGCTTGGCCTGTTATTGAACTTGGACGAGCGATGGATACGGCGAGAGGAGAGCAATTTTTCGATATTTATGCGGGTACTGTCATATTTGACGGACAAGAGTTTACAATTCCTGTTCACGTTGGGGACGAATTGCCAGAAACTTTGATGGGTTTGCAATGGCTTCAAACTATGCGGTTAGAGGTAGATTTCCCCTCCCAATTACTGACTTTAGGTTAAGTAACTGTTAACTGTAAATACCTTTAGTCCGCGTAGGCGGACTTCGTTTGTGTAGTAGCGGTTTCAACCGCCACATTATAAATTATTATCAGTTTATTTTACCGCGTTTCAGCAACAACTGATAAACTCCGAAGGCGATTAATGGCTGCTGCTAATTCATGCCGCCGGAACATGGCAAAATCTCCTTGGGGGAAAGGTGATAAAATGTCCATACCCTGAGATTGAATATCGGCCATCACGCGATCGAGTATTTCTGATAAAGTCCGCTTTCCATCCATATATTCCTGCTTAGCATAAACCATCGCCGCTGCGATCGCTCTCAATTGTCCGCTATCGACAATTTGTTCAACAGCCGCTAAATCAATATCCTCACTCCCAAAAGCCACCTCATCCACATCCCGAACCTTAACTCGCACGTCTCGCCTACCGCGACTAGGATCGAGACTAGCGGGAATTGGTACTCGCTGAGTAATTTTGCCAAAATGTTCCCCACCTTCAGCGGTGCGACTTGTGGAGTAAGCGATCGCGATTTCCTTAGCCTTTTCTGTGACATTATAGGCTTGAAAGTTATCCATCGCGATCGCAGTATCCGCCACATCGAAATAATCGCCACTTCCCCCCATCACTAAGATTGTGGAAACTGCATAATCCTGGTATAATTGCTTGACTTTATCGATAAATGGTGTAATCGGTTCCTTATCTTTGGCGATTAGTTCCTGCATTCTGCGATCGCGAATCATAAAGTTAGTCGCCGCTGTATCTTCATCTACTAATAAAACTGGCACTGACGAGAGACTAGCTACTAAGTTTTCCTCTCGCTTTTTCCTAACAATTCCCGCCTCCAAAGCCTCGATAATATTAGCAGCTTGTGAGGTACTCCCGCTAGCATTTTCTGTAGAAAATTGGGTAGTAGATCGACCTTGAGGTAACTGGTTAATAAAAGGCGAAATATCCACACCTATTACACTTCTACCATCTTCAGCTCTAATTTTCACTGCCGCCGGATTGGTAACGACAAATTCGCGTCCGTCTCCAGGGATATGATTGTAAACACCTAACTCAATGGCCCGCAGTAAAGTAGATTTGCCATGATAGCCACCGCCGACAATTAAAGTTACCCCAGCAGGGATACCCATGCCTGTAATTTTACCACGATTTGGACAATTAAACTCAACTGCTAAGGATGGCGGCGACTTAAAAGCGATGGCATTATCTAATAGAGGACGGTCATCAACACCAGTGCGACGAGGCAAAATTGCACCATCAGCAACAAAAGCAACTAATCCCTTTTCAGGTAATTGTTGACGCAGCCATTCAGCATCTTCTACAGTTTCAACATGACGAAGACATTCAGCGGGATTCAGTGCTGAATATTTGAGAGATTTGCTAACAATGTAGGGGATATCTTCACAAATCATTTCAGCAGCTTGACGACCTAAAATGCTCCTGCCTCCGGCTGGCAATCCGACAACAAAGCGCAATTCTACTATTTGATTGTCAATAAAAACTGAAGTTCTTTCTAAAACTTCTTGTCCAATTTTAGTAATAGCAATTAATCCGCTTTTGCCAGTACCGCGACGACCGCTAACAGTACCAGCAATCTTATCAAATTGGCGGGTTAAATAATCTCTAAATGCGATTTCTCTGCTGGGTGTAATGTAGAGTTCGGGAGGAAATTTAGCAATGTTTTGGGGTATTTGGACTCGAAATTTACTGGGAGATGCGAAGGGATCGCCTTGAACGTAGTCGATAATTAGAGTAAAGTCAGAAAAATCATAGCTACCTTGAATGTCTTTATAGGCTTTGTAGCTACGATTGTCAAGTTGTAATAAATACCGCTTTAGGTCTTCTTTGTTTTTCATTTTTTTAGTTATTTTTAATTATTGGGTGTTAGAGCCATCTCTTGGCAGTTAAGACGTTCTGAGTTCCACCAAACTCGCTGATTCTATTTCCTTTTTTCCTTCCGTTCTTTCCCTTCTTCCCCTTCTTTCCCTAGCCCCTAGCCCCTAGCCATCGCTAAAGCCTTACGAAAATATACTGCAACTGTTCCCAAAAAAACTATTATTGTTCCTAAGATAAATCCCACACTCACCATTTCCTCTTTACCTAAACTAACTTGAATTTGCTGCCACAAAATCCACATCAATAACCAGATCATTTCTACTTTCAACCACCCCAAAAGCAATCGCGCTAAGTGATATTGCACCCGCGCATTCTCCTCCGTAATTGCCACAGGATAATTGAAAGTATGGGGATAATTTGCCATCACTGCCCACATCACATCAAAAACAACAGCTACAGCGGGTAAAATCCAGATCGCTGCTTTGTTGCCCCAAGCATCAGGCTGCCCAGAAAAGCCAAAATGTACGGGAATGCGATCGCCTAAACCATCCCAAGACTGAACAATAATCCAGCAACCCCATAGAATACCCGCAACCGCCACCACCTCCAGGCCTAATTCCAGAGGCGATCGCGGAATGCTGAGAACAGGTTGGGAGTTTCGAGAGCGCTTAGTCATAAATCGTCAGATATCCATTAAGATCCATTAAGATTGAAGATCAGGCTATTGTTTAAAATTTAACCCTAATTGCGAGAGAAGATGCGATGACTTCCGAGGTTTTAGTTGAAAAGAAAAAGTTAGAAAAGCCGCCTCTAACAATACATACCTTGGGCGATCGCGCCCTGCGGCAGCCAGCAAAGCGGGTCGCTAGCGTTGATGCAGAAATTCGGCAGCTAGTCCGCGAAATGCTGCAAACTATGTACAGCGCCGAAGGGATCGGTTTAGCCGCCCCCCAAGTCGCAGTCCAAAAACAAGTAATTGTCGTTGACTGCGAACCCGACAACGCTGCTAACCCACCCTTAGTATTGATCAACCCCAGCATCAAGAAATATAGCGGCGAAGTCTGCGTTTTCCAAGAAGGGTGTCTCAGCATTCCCGGCGTGTACCTAGAAGTCAAACGCCCAGAAGCCATAGAAGTATTCTATCGGGATGAATACGGCCGGCCTCAAACATTGAAAGCTACAGAACTATTATCCCGCGCCATTCAACACGAAATGGATCATCTCAACGGCGTGTTATTTGTCGATCGCGTCGAAAATAAACTCGCACTTACCGATGAATTAGTCAAGCACAAGTTTTCACCAAAGGCGGTTAAATCTATATGATGGCAGGAACACCCAAAAGTTCTTTGTTGTTGGCTGGTTCCTGTATAACTGCGATCGCCGCTGTCGGCTCAATTTTTGAGTTATCTTCAGGAACTCCCCAACTTGGTAGTTTAGTAACTGGCATTATCTTAGCTCTCAGCATACCACTGACAGGGTTGTTATTTTATGCAGCCGTTCAGGATGCTAACAACGCAAATCAATAGAAATGACTAATTGCTAATGGCTAATTACTAATGGCTAATTGCTAATAGCTAATAAGCTTTTACGCATTTAAACGACTAACGAAGCAAGTAGGGTGCGTTAGAAGCGAACACTTACGCTTACACGGGAAACGCTCCGTACTGACGCACCCTACAATACTATTTTAAATGTCGAACAGCTTATCAATTCCGGTTAATGCCGATATCTTGTATCATTTTCTTTAACCCGCCGGGGGTTTTAACCCCCATCTAATAGCTAAAGTCGGTTAAAACCGACTGAAAAGCTGAAATAAAAAGGTTTTTAGTCCACTAAGCGAGGACTTTAGCTATGAGACAGGGGTTTCAACCCCTGGCTGTTATTATAGGTACAAGTTAGCAATTAGCAATTAGCAATCAGCAATTAGCAATTATAAAAATCTAATGGGATTTCTGTTACAATTGCCTGCTAAGGGCGTTCTTAGCCCGCAACTGCCAAAACATCAGCTTTCTGAAACTCAGGAAGTTGCGATCGGACGAGAACCTAACTGTCAAATAGCCTTAGATTCAAACATTTATGGCATGGTTTCCCGCCGCCACGCAATAGTCCGTCCTCTAGCTAACAGTGGTTTTCCCCGCTGGGAAGTTTGCGATCTCAATAGTGCTAATGGCACTTATGTAAATGGTAGAAAATTGCAAGATTGCAAAATTTTAGAACCCGGAGATACCATTACTCTTGGTGAAAATGGCCCTGAATTTATCTTTGAATCTCCTCTAGTACCCCCAGAAAAGCAGGCAGTAGCAGCATCAGGAACTACCAGCCTTTCCCCTGTTCCAGAAAAAGATTATATCACATTAACCCAACTATTTCCTATTGCCTCAACAGGAAAACATTTAACTCAAAAAGCTTATTTATATCCCGGTACCGCCACAGTAGTTTTTGTAGTCTTAATGTTTGGGGCCGTCGGCAATTCAGCCGCATTTAACCTGCTACTAGCTGCTTATCTTGCCAGTGCAGCTTACTACTTTGTATATCAACTCTGCGGTAAACGTAAACCTTGGTGGGTATTATTTGGTTCGGCCTTAGCTACAGTCCTGATTTTGGTAAGTCCTCTACTAATAGGTTTCTTAGTAGTATTTCGCGCTATCTTACCTGGTCAATTGCCAATCGAGGGCGAAGAAATAGGATTTTTTAGTCTCCTAATCCGAATGTTTTTCGGGGCAGGATTGATGGAAGAATTGCTAAAAGCTCTGCCAGTATTAGGAGCATTACTATTAGGAAATTGTCTGCGATCGCCTTGGCGAGAACGAATAGGTGTCTGGGAACCTTTAGACGGAATTTTATTAGGATCTGCCTCAGCGGTGGGATTTACTTTACTAGAAACACTGGGGCAATACGTTCCTAATATTATTCAAAACGCTACCCTGCAAGGGGGAGCAGATGCAGGTCAATTAGTAGGTTTACAATTGCTAATTCCCCGGATTTTAGGCTCCGTAGCTGGACACATGGCCTACAGTGGCTATCTAGGATATTTTATCGGATTGAGCGTTTTAAAACCTAGAAAGCGCTGGCAAATTTTAGGTGTTGGCTACTTCAGTGCGTCAGCACTTCACGCTTTATGGAATGCTTCAGGAACGGTAAGCGTGTTATTATTGGCATTAGTAGGCGTGGTTTCTTATATGTTTTTAGCCGCAGCAATTTTGAAAGCACGAGCGCTTTCTCCCAACCGCGATCAAAACTTTGCAACTAGGCTTGCCAAATAGGAGAAAATAATGGAAAATGGGATAATAAGTAAATCCACTTAATTAAACATAAGATAAGGATGGCTAAAAAGCTGAGTGTATAAACATTCTTCCTCCTCTCCTAGATAACTAAATCGTTCTTCCTTCTTCCTTCTACTTAAAATCACCAATATAGTCTAAAATAATAGGAGTCAAAGTTACATTCTTTAATGAAAAATAACTAATGAAAAAATAACGAGGAATAAACCATGACTGTCACACCAACGAAACCAGCATTAAAAACCGAGTATACTATTACTTGGGAAAAATTACCCCCAGATTTTCCCTTACCAGACGATCCTGTGGACAACATTATTCAGCCAGAATTAGCAATTGCCTTAAAAGAAAGCTTAGGAGTAGCAGGACTTACTACTGAGTCAATGTTGATTGCTACTAACTTCGGCATTTGTGCTACCGTCAATGGTAAAACCGTAGTAAAGGCCCCTGATTGGGTTTACGTTCCCAATGTTCCACCCCTAACTTCTGGAAAAATTCGCAGAAGTTATACGCCTAATGCTGAGGGACAAAAGGTCGCAATTGTGATGGAATTTCTATCACATACTGATGGAGGCGAATATTCGGTAAAACGCACTTATCCCTATGGTAAGTGGTGGTTCTACGAACGAATTTTAGAAGTCCCAGTTTATGTAATTTTCGATCCAGAAACAGGAGATTTAGAAGTTTATCATTTAACTTCAGGAATTTACGAACTACAAAATCCTAATGAGGAAAACCGTTATTGGTTTGCTGATTTGGGATTATTTCTGGGAGTTTGGCAAGGAACAAGATTCGATCTTAACGCCTTTTGGCTTCGCTGGTGGGATGCTGAGGGAAATATGTTACTTTGGTCAATGGAGAAAGATTTGTTAACCAAAGAACAGTTGCAAGCGGCTCAACAGCAAGCAGAGGCGGCTCAACAACAAGCAGAAGTAGAGCGCAATAGAGCAGAAATATTAGCTCAACAACTGCGTTCCCTCGGTATCGATCCTGACAGTTTAGTTTAAGGTAAAATAGGTAAGGGATAATTAGCTAACTTGCGATTTATCCCTTACCTATTATAAGTAGTCGGACATAATTAAACGTAGGGTGGGGGGGGGGGGGGG